>JBEELY010000286.1:0-4204 GCA_041167925.1 Pseudomonadota bacterium
TCAGCCATCCCAAACTGCGGGTGGTGTTCAGTTTTCATCCCCTGCTGATCGGGGGTAATCCTTTTTCAGTCACCTGCGCCTACTCGCTCATCGCCTCGCTCGAACGGCGCTATGGCGTGCATTGGGCCATGGGCGGCACCACCTCGCTGGTGCATGGGCTGGTGGATCTGGTGCAGGGCCAGGGCACGCCTATCCGCTACAACACCAAGGTCGAGAAGGTGTTGGTCAAGCAGGGCCGGGCTTGCGGCGTGCGCCTAGCCGATGGCGAAGAGATCGCCGCTGACATCGTGGTCTCCAATGGCGATACCGCCTGGACCTACCGCAATCTGGTCGACCCAGAGCATCGCAGCAAGTGGAGTGACAGCCGCCTGGCACGGGCCCGCTATTCCATGAGCCTGTTCGTCTGGTACTTCGGCACCGACCGGCGCTTTGAGGATGTGCCACATCACATGATGGTGCTCGGCCCGCGCTACAAGGAATTGCTCAACGACATCTTCAAGCGCAAGCATCTGGCCGAGGATTTCAGCCTGTATTTGCATCGGCCGAGCGCGTCCGATCCAAGCGTGGCACCGCCGGGCCGGGATACCTTCTATGTGCTCTCGCCGGTGCCGCATCTGGACAGTGGCACCGACTGGGTTGCCCACGGTGACCGCTATCGTGATGCGATTGCCGCAGAGCTCGAGCGCACCGTGCTGCCAGGTCTGAGCCAGTCGATCACCACCTCGTTTTACATGACGCCCCAGGATTTTCAGGACCGCCTGCTGTCCTACAAGGGGGCCGCCTTCGGCATGGAACCGCTGCTCGTCCAGAGCGCCTGGTTCCGACCGCATAACCGCAGCGAAGACCTGCCAGGGCTGTATGTGGTGGGAGCGGGCACTCACCCCGGGGCAGGAATGCCGGGCGTGTTGGCCTCGGCCAAGTCCCTGATGTCGGTGCTGCCGCCCGTGCAGGCATAAGGCGCGAGCGCTTTATTTTCGGGCGCGACGGGCCTGGATCGACGGCGCGCGGCGCACTCGCCCGAGCGCCCGTGGCGCCCCAGAGTGATGGCCATTTAGCGCCTGGGCAGCGTCAGCCTCACTCGGCGCCGGCCCTGGCGCAGATGCGCCATCAGGGTCGCCGCGGCCAGCCGCCCGGACAGTGCCGCCATGGGCACGCCCGCCCCTGGATGCACGCTGCCCCCGGCCACATAGAGGCCTTCAATGTCGGTGCTGGCGTCGGGCCGTGCGAAGGCCGACATCCAGCCATGCGAGGCCCGGCCATACAGCGCACCGCCCGTGGCAGGAAAGCGCTGCTCAAAATCCACCGGAGTGCTGCGAACGATGCGCTCGCGTGCCTCCGCCTGGATCTGGTCTTGCCAGCCTTCGATCTGCAGGCCGCAGCGCTGCAGCAGGCCAGAGACTCGGCGCTCGCAGGCGAGCAGTTCCGATTCCGAGAGCGCATCGGAGGGGCGATCGCCCAGGGCGGGGGCATTGACCAGCAGCAGCATCCGCTCGGGTGTGGGTGCCTGGCTGGCATCGTTGCGGTCTTGTGCGCACAAATACACGGTGGGTTGGCGAGGTAAGCGACGATGCCCGAAGATGTCTTTGAATTCGCTGGCGTAGTCGTCATCAAAAAAGACGTTATGCCTCACCAGACCGAAGCCCGAAGCCTTGGCCCGAGCCGACCAGGTCACGGCGGACAGAGAGCGGTCGGTTAGAGGTACGGCGGGCAGGGCGCTGCGAGCGTTCGCTCCGAGTAGACCCTGTGCCAAGGCATTGACATCGCCGTTGAAGATGACCTCATCCGCTTCGATCTGCTCGCCATTGTGCAGCGTGACCGAGCAGACTCGTCCGTTCTTGAGCTGCAGCCCCGTCACCCTTGCGCCGCAGCGCAGGGTCACGCCCAGGCGCTGCGCCAGCGCAGACAGCGCCTGCGCCAGCGCGATCATCCCGCCCTGCAGGGCCCAGACCCCCAGCATTTCCACATGGGCCACCAGCATCAGGGTGGCCGGCGCCTCAAAGGGCGAAGAGCCGCAGTAAGTCGCATAGCGACCAAACAGCTGCTGTAGGCGCGGGTCATGAAAGTGCCTGGCCAGCGCCCGCCACAGATCGCGAAAGGGCCCCAGGCTCGAGAGCATGAGCGTGCCCCCCAGGCCGATGGCTCGGGTGAGCGAGGCCGCATCGGGCCGCGTGGAGCGAATGTAAGGGCCTTCCAGGGTGTCATAGACCTTGCGGGCCTGATCGCAGAAGCCCAGAAAACGTCGGGCCTCGGCCGCGCCGCTGAAGCGCCCGATAGCATCTGCCGAAGCTTGAGGATGGGCATGCAGGTCGAACTGGCCGCCGCTGGCCCAGGCATGACGCGCGAGAATCGTCAGGGGCTCGAGTTGCAGATGGTCCTCAAGCCGGGTGCCAGCGGCCTCGAACAGGCTGTCGAAGATCCAGCGCATGGTGAAGACCGTGGGGCCGCTATCGATACCCACGCCGTCTACCTGGCGTTGATGCAGCTTGCCACCGGGCGTATCTGCAGCCTCGAGCAAGGTGACCCGCAGGCCTTGGCGCGCCAGATCAATGGCCGCGGACAGCCCGCCCGCGCCCGCACCCACCACCACCACATGACGATCCATCGCCGGCACCGTGCTCAGGCCTGGCCTTTCCAGCTGCCCTGAAATTCGAAGGGCGCAAAGCGCACGAACATCGACTCCGAAAAGAAGCCGCCGCGCGCCGAGGCCTCAATGGCCGCCTGATGGGCACCACTGCGTGCATAGGCATCCATGGCCTGCACGCTGTCCCAAACACTGAAGGTGGCCTGACGCAGCAGGGGGGCTTCGCCAACGCCACAGGCCAGACGCACGCCGCGTGCGCCGGCGAGCGAGCGCTCGGCCGCCGGCTGCATGCGCCAGAAGGCCGCCGCCCGCCCCGGACGGATCGAGGCTCGGGTGAGCGAAGCCACCGGTCCGGTTTCAGGCCGCTCGGTGGTCACCGCAAGGCGCATGCCTGACCAGCTGCCGCGGCTCGACCAGGGTCGCAGCTTGACGCAGAAGCATTCGCGCGCACGGTCGCGCCAGGCCTGCAGCCTGCCACCAGGGTCAGTGAACTGACGGGCCGATGCGAGATCCTCGAAGACGCAGAACAGGCCCTGCATGGAGGCACTGGGCCTCAGACCAAAGCCGCCCTCATGGCCGCTGCCCATGACCTTGGCAAAGCGCAGGCCGGGCGTACCGGCCAAGGCCGCCGAACGCATGACAATGCGCGACCAGCCCCATAGGCGCGCGCCCGGCTTGAAATCGATCAGTGCGACCACGACGACCGGGCCGCCGACGTCGGATTCGCCGAGGCCGTCGATGTCGGCCTTACTGCCCGTCATCGGCGCCGATGTCGCCCAGGCCGTAGCGACGCAGCTTCACGTACAGGCTCTGTCGTGACAGGCCGAGCATTTCAGCCGCCGCTGCGCGGTTGTCGCGCGTGAGATGCAGGGCCGCTTCGATGCACATCTGCTCGATCATGTCGGTGGTCTGCCCCACGATGTCCTTGAGCGGCACGCGCCCCACCAGTTCGGTGAGTTGACCGACCGCGCGCGACAGGCCCGAGCCCTCGCGGGTTTCGGTCTGGGGTCGACGGTCGATGTCGCGCAGGGTGAAGCCCAGGCAGGGGGTACGGGCATCGAGCACCGGCGCGGCCGAGATCTCCACCGAGGTCTCATTGCCAAAGCGGCTTCGAATGAGGGTCGGAAAGAGTCGGACCGCATCGCCCTGACGCAGCGAGGCCATCATCACGCCCAGGTCTACTCCCGAGCGCCCGAGCCAGAGGTCGAGCGATTCGCCAATGGCGGCCTCGGGCGAGTCGAGCTGCACCAACTCTGCAAAAGCCAGGTTGGCATAGAGCACCCTGCCAGACGGTTCGGTGACGACGAAGGCATCGGGTGCATGATCGACCGCATCGATGAGCGGGCGGCGCGCGGTGGTCAGGGGCTCAGCCCCGCCCGACTGCAGGCCGGGGATGCGCACCAGGAACAGCGTGCTGCCATCGAGTCTGAAAATGGACGCCGAGACATCGACCCCTAGGCCGGCCGCCGTGGTCAGACGCTGGGGCGTGGCCTCGGACTGTCGGGTGCCGCGCAGGGAATCAAGCAGGGTCTGCAGCTTGGGACCACTGCCCGCATCAAAGCAGTCGGTGATCTGCCGGCCGAAGAGCTTGCGGACGGTTTCGCTGAAGAGCTCGGCCGCCGC
>JBEELY010000300.1:0-2677 GCA_041167925.1 Pseudomonadota bacterium
GGTACGACTATGGTGCGACTGGGCCGCTACGAGTAGCAAGTAATTCGAACACGGGCCTGCGCTCGCCCACCTGCAGCCCGGCGATGTTGCGAATCGGCATACGCCGCCAGGGGTCGAGACCCGGATGGTCAGCACCCCGCAGCCCAAGCTGGCGCAAGACCTCCACGATCGCCACGTGGCGCGCATCGGCATGGCCATCGGTGATCTTGATTGCGATTCCGATGCCGCGCGAACGAATGGCCAAGGTCTGCACACCATCGGCACCGGCCTTGGCGACCCAGTCGCCTTCTCCCGCGCGGGCCAGCAGCAGGTCAGTACGCCCCGTTCCGCTCACCTGTTCGGGATGTGCGGTCATGGCGCCAAACATCTTCTCAAAGGCCCGCTCGATCTCCGCGCACTGTGCGACATCGTTGCCGACATCACTGGCGGCCAGCATGGCCCAAAGCCGTGCCAGGCCGGCCAGAGGCATGGCCAGATTGGGGGCACTGCAGCCATCAACGCCCACCACCAGACTTTCGGCAGGCACACGTAGCAGCGACGCGGTCTGTGAGCGGATACGCTGCTGCAGCGGATGGCCCTGCGCGAGGTAGTCGTTCTTGGACAGCCCATGCAGCTGGCAATAGGCCATGAAGCCCGAATGCTTGCCCGAGCAGTTGTGATGCCGCGTATCAAAGACCTGGCCAGGCTCGGGCGCGCGGCCCAGGGTCTCGACAAAGTAAGGCACATGGCAGCCGCACTGCAACTGCGTCGGTGTGGAGTGCGCGCGGCGAAGCAAATCGTCCACCTCGGCCAAGTGAAAATCCTCGCCCGAGTGGCTCGCAGTCAGCAAGGCGATCTGTCGGGAACTCAGGCCCAGTGCGCGCGGGCCCTCATCCATCACGAAGGGCAGAGCCTGAAAAGCCTTGAGCGCCGAACGCGTGAAGGTCATGAACTCAGGATCGCCCGCGGCATGCAACAGACGGCCACGGGCATCCACCACTGCGATCGAGCCATAGTGAATGTTCTCGACCGTCTCGCCACGGGTCGAGACCACGAGCGGAACAGGCCCCCGAGCATAGGCAGGCGAATGGGACAGAGCGCAGGGTAGGGACACGGCAAGAGCAATGAAAAAAAGAACTGGGGTCGGCAGGCAGCCCTGCACACCAGCCGCAGTGTAGCGGGCGAGGCACTACGCCGCCGAACCGCCGCCCCACCCACGCGCCGACCCGGCGCGCCGTGGCTGGTTAGCCGGTGGCGCCCCGCCCGGATCGCCCCGCAGGGCCATTGACCAGCTGAATGAAGGCTCGCCTGCTGCGGCGCGCCACGGGCAGCAGACCCGGCGATTGGCGCAGCCAGCGCTCCAGCGCCTGCATCTGCGTGGCCATACGGCCCAGCCAGGCGGGTGCCATCATCCCCGTGGCCAGCGAGCGCTGCAGATTGCTGACCGCCTGTTTGTATTCGAGGTCTCCGGTACTCATGTCGATCAGACTCAGCCCCTGGCCGGGCGCCTGGCGCAGGGTCTGCTCGAGCAGCACGCTGCCCGGGGAATACAAGGCAAGCGCATGGTCGTAAGCGGGCAGGTAGTGGTGCAGGATGTGATGACCCCGCACCCCAAAATGCACCGCGACCAGTCGGTCTCCTGCGCGCAAAGACTGCAGCGTGCCCTGCAGGGCCGGCGCATCGCTCCAGCGCAGGCACTCCAGCCACTGGCGGACCCAGGCGATCGCGAAATTGTCCCGCAGACCCGACTGACGGTACTGCTCCGACTTCCATCGGGCGAGCATGCGCCAGGCCTCGTCATCGCGGACATCGTCCTGCCAGCTCAAAGGACCGAGCGCCTCGGACAGCCGACGCGCCTTGCCTGCCGCCCGGCGCCACCATCGCGACTGACGGGCCTGCACCATGCGGTAGGCCTCGAAGCCCTCTGAAAGATCGATCATCCAGCCCGTTCGCATGGACGCACTGACCAGGGCAGGCTGCAGGCCTGTCCGGGGCAGCACATGGTCAAAGCGCACGCAGCGCAACCCGCAGGCCTTGACCAGCCAGGGCAGCGGGTCATCTGCCTCGGGCGCCATCAGCAGGCCCTGCAGGTCGGACATGTGGCGTGCAAGCGGCAAGGCAAGGCCCCCCGGAAGCGCTTCGTATGCCCAAAGACCCACGAGCCTGCCTGCATCCTCCACCAGCGCGACCCGCGAGCGCGGCCTGATCTCGCCAGTGATCCTTGCGAATTCCGGGCTCAAAAACGGATGCAGCCATTCGGGATGATCAGGATGGGCCTGCAGCGCATGCCAGCGGCGGGTCAGGGAAGCGTCGATCTCACTGGCAGCAATTTGGGTCACTTGCATCAAAGGGCGTCCTTGGTCTGCGCTCCCCTGTGTTCCGGCCTGCCCCGGTCCTCATGGCGCCCGAGCATCGTGGCTGATCGGCTGCACAAGCGCCCCGGACAGGCGCCGCATCAACGCGTCAGATGGGGCCGCTTGATGACGCTGCGGCAGGCGTTGCGGTCCCATGCCATGCAGCATGCAGGCCTCGACGCAGATTCACCAACACGTCCTCACGAATACGCACTCACGCATTCATACGCACGCATTTGCGCTCATGACCCTGCCCGCCCGCTTGACCCTTGACCCCCGTGACAGCGCTCATGCGCTGTCAGCCCTCACCGACCCTCGCATTGCCGAACGCCATCCGGACAGCG
>JBEELY010000322.1:0-5392 GCA_041167925.1 Pseudomonadota bacterium
CGCCATAGTGGGATTGCCGATGGCGCAGAAAGTCGTCGCGCCCCACCGAACGCACGAAGCGCGTGCTGCCCAGAATGGGCCGGCCGAATGCCTGTTGCGGCCAGGCACGCAGGTCGAAGGCGTCCTGCAGCATGGCATCGGGATCATCGGCAGCCTCGCCAATCTCTTGCAGGATCACACGCCGCTCGCGTTCAATTTCCTCGGGCGGAAAGGTGGAATGCCGAATCACGTCGGCCATGACCTCCATGGCCACAGGCAGGTGCTCGGCCAGCATCACGGTATGAAAGGCCGTGTGATCGCGCGCTGTGTAGGCATTCATGGAGGCACCCACCCGTTCGATGTCGAGTGCGAGTGCCCTTGCGCTTCGATGGGCTGTGCCCTTGAAGGCCATGTGCTCGAGAAAGTGCGAGATGCCGTTGAGCTCGACGGGTTCGTCGCGCGAACCCGTACCGATGAAGGCGGCCAGGGTGAGGCTGCGAAAGCCGGGCAGCCGGACGGCGGCCACCATGAGCCCATTGGCCAGAACGCTGGTTTGTAAATGCATGCGCCGAGTCTAACCGCAGGGCCATGCAGGCATTCGATAGACCGCAAGGCCCTTGAGCCCGCATCGCCAGGCCAGCCGCAAGGCGTTCGAGACCCTATGGGGGGTTGCGTCTGCAGGCAGGGCGAGGGTTTTGGAGACACCCGCATCCACCCAGGGCTGCAAGGCCGCCACCATGGCAATCTGCGCCGAGGGCGAGACAGTGTCGACCGTCTGCCATGCAGGCGGGTGCGTAGGTGCGCAGGGCAGCTCGGCGGGAGGGCGCTGTGACCGCGATCCGGTCTTGGTTCGCCACAGTCGCAGTGCAGGGCTGCTCAGTCCCATGGGGCGTAGTGCGCCTTGTGCATCCTGGCGGAGCCGGTCGCCCTCATGGGCAAACACCGGTTCGATGCCAGGCGAGGCATTGTCTGCCCAGGCCAGGGCCAGCGTTCCGGTCGGGGCAATGCTGGTCAGATGGGTATTGCGGCTGCCGTACCTGCGCAGCCCCGACTGTAGTTCGGCAGGCAGCTGCGAGGCGCTGTGCCCAGCATGCAGCAAAGATGCGGCAGGGCAGGCGATCGTCGCGCCCATTGAGCGGGCGCGCGCGATCGAGGTCTCCCACGCAGCGCACTGAATCTCGTGCATCAGCGCAGCGGCCTGAGCGCGTGCAACCGGACTGTCGTAGTGCAGACCCAGCATGATTAGCGCATCGCCCAATCCCAGTACACCCAGCCCGATGCGACGCTGGGCGCGGGCCAGTGCGGTCTGCTGTGGCCAAGGGAAGGCTGCCCGGTCGATGGCCTGATCCAGCAGAGCCACCCCGGTGCGACTGAGGCGCCGCAGGCCCTCCAAATCCATTCGGGCCGCCGGCGTAAAGGGGGCGATCACCAGGCGGGTCAGGTTGATCGACGCAAGCAGGCAGGCGCCCCAATCGGGCAGGGGCTGTTCGCCGCAGGGATTGCAGGACCGCAAGGTTTCTTCAAGTCCGAGATTGTCCTTGCGCTGGATGGTGTCGATAAAGAGCACGCCGGGATCGCCCTGCGCAAGCGCGTTGCGGGCCAGATGCAGCCAGAGCGCCTGTACAGCAGGTTCGCCATGTAGGCGATGCATGAACATGTCGGTGATCATCAGGCTGAGATTGAAGTGAGGCAGGCGCCTTGACTGCTTCACCTCGATCAGTTCGCTCGCGGCCGGATGGTCAATCGGCAGTGTGCCCATCAGGGCAGCGGGCCGACCTCCCGAAGCCTCGATCGTGCAGGCCAGGTCTTCAAAGGCCTGCAGGGCCTGGGTCAGACTCACGCGGGCGTTCCCCTGCGTGGTGCTCGCGCTGCAGGCACTCAGATCCAGGCCCACACCGCCGCCACTGCGCAGGGTGTGAGCCACCTGCCTTAGCGCCCGCCGCAGGCCACGCAGTCCTGGTCCGAGGGGCTGCACGAAGCAGTTGGCCAGGGTGGCGGCGTGCGAACCGCTCGCACCGGCATTGGCAAGGATCCGTCCCGCGGGCAGCAGACCCGCATGCATTGCCGACTCGAACTCACGGGCTTGCTGCGCATCCTGTCCCAGTGCCCGGGCCACTCGCGCCAGGATCTGCTCGGGCTCGCTCTCGCCCGGTTGGCCATGACGCTGCAGCGCCAGTGTCGTGCTGATCGAATGCGGACTCACCCTAGCGATGATGCAGGGGAAGGCTGCAGATCCCAAGGACTGTTCGCTACCTGCTTGATCGCAATCAGATGGGTCGACGCAGGTGCGCTCGCCCCGTTCATCGGCCGGCCCTGATCGGCTGATCGTCCCGTACTGCGCGACCGGAAGAAGCGCCTTGAAGGGGACTATGATCCCGCCCCATGCAGCTTTCTAGGCTACGGAATTCATCCCTGGGGCAGACGCTCGCGTCTGCGCCCCAGACCTTGACGCTGATCGCGGCGGGCAATCTGTGCGCCCTCCTGCTGGCTCTGGGTGCTCAGTACCTGCTGGGCATGCTGCCCTGTGCCTGGTGCATCGTGCAGCGCATTGATGTCATTTTGCTGCTGCTGGTGAGCTTGGCGGGCGCCATGCTGGCCAGGGTCGCGCCTCGGGCAGCACCTGCCATGGCGGCGCTGCTGGTGGCAGGCCTGTCGGGTGGCGGGCTATGGGCTGCATGGCATCAGCATACGGTCGCATCTAAGCAGCTCAGCTGCGCCTTCACCTGGGCGGACCGGACCTTGATGCAGTTCGGCCTGGATGTGTGGTGGCCAGAGATGTTCGAGGTTCAAGCCACCTGTGCCGATGCCGCACAGGCCACGGTCCTGGGCTTGCCTTTCGAGCTCTGGTCGGCGGCCTGGTTCGGGTTGGTCCTGATCAGTTCGTTCCGGGTTCTGATGCTGGCCTTGCAGCCTCGCTCCAGACTGCCTCTGAGCAGTTAAACTGCGGTTGACGCCCAAGCCCCAGGAGACGCTCATGCATCGCTTTTTCCTGCACCTCGCGGTTGCCGGTCTTGCCTTCAGTCTGAATGCCCAGGCTGCAAACTGTACTGCCCAGGCCGATGAGAAAAAATTGGCTGGTGCAGCACGGACCAGCTTCCTTCAGAAGTGCGAGCGCGAGCATGGCGGCGCTTCAGGCGCGGCTGCGGTGTGCCAGAAACAGGCCGACGAAAAGAAGCTTGCAGGGGCGGCCCGCAACAGCTTCATGCAGAAATGCGAGCGCGATCATGGTGGCGCCGCTGGTGCTAGTGCAGCAGCTGCCTGTGAAAAACAAGCAGATGAGAAAAAACTCGCCGGTGCTGCACGCAACAGCTTCGTCACGCGCTGTCAAAAGGATGCCACCGGTGGCTGATGCATCTCGAACAACCGTTTCGAGTCAGGCAACAGGGGCTGAGGCCGCGACTGCCGGGCTGGATGCCCTGACTGCGTTGGGTAAGGCTCTGCCGTCGCAGGATCTGCTCAATGCCATGGGTTTCCTCGAGCTTGTCAGCGTAGATCTCGAGAAGGGCGTGATTCGTGCCCACTTCGATGCCCAGGCGCGTTTTTGTCATACCAACGGCACCATTGTGCAGGGTGGCTTCGTGACGGCCTGGCTCGACTTCTCGATGGCCCAGGCGGCCTTCGTCAAGGCCGGCCGACCGGTGGGCGTGGCCAGCCTTGAGATCAAGGTGAGCTTTCTGCGCCGGGTGGGTCCGGGGCGTGTGCTGGCCGAAGGCCGGGTCACCCGCATGGGTCGGCGTGTGGCTTTTCTGGATGCGAGTCTGTTTGATGATTCGGGCGTCCTGCTCGCGACGGCTTCATCGAGCGCCCTGCTCGAGGGTTGACCGATGTAGGGCGGCTTCAGACGCCTTTGGATGACCGTGGGGCCCGCCAGCGAGAGAGCAGCAAGGCATTGGCCAGAACGCTCACTGAACTCATGGCCATGGCAGCTCCGGCGATCATGGGCGAGAGCATGCCGGCCGCTGCGAGCGGAATGCCGACCACGTTGTAGCCGAAGGCCCAGAAAAGATTCTGGTGGATCTTGCGCACGGTGCGGCGCGAAATGCCAATGGCATCGGCAACGAGTCCGACCTCGCCGCGCATGAGCGTGATATCGGCGGTCTGCATGGCGATATCGGTCCCTGTGCCCATCGCGATCCCCACATCGGCCGCTGCGAGCGCGGGCGCGTCATTGATGCCATCGCCCACCATGGCGACTGCGGCATGGGCCAGGTCGGCCTGCGCCTGCTCGCGCAGACGGGTAATGCAGGCTGCCTTGTCGGCGGGCAAAACGCCCGCGATGACCTCATCCATGCCGAAGTGGGTTGCCATGGCCCGTGCAGCGCCCTCGTTATCGCCGGTGAGCATCACGGTGCGCAGTCCCATGGCCTGCAGTCGCGCCACCGCCTCACGGGCGCCGGGCTTGGGCGCGTCCCCGAAGGCGAACAGGGCCAGAGCCTGGTGCTGCAGTCGAGGGGCAGTGTTCACAGCTTGCGGCTCGAGGTCAGGGGCAACAGCGTCATCGGTGCCCAGGCTGCGAATCAGCCAGGACACGGTCTGGCCCTGGGCCTGCCATTCGGAGGCCTGTTGCGCAAAGTGCTTGGCGACACCGAGTTCTTCCGCCAGCCGCGCACTGCCCACCTGCAGGCGTACTGCGCCGGCCCAGGAGGCCAGCATCCCTCGCCCCGGCAGGGCCTCGATGCTGTGGGCTGCGCCGGCCTCGAGGGAAGGCCGGCCAGGCGCCTGCCAGTCGGGACGACCGCGCGCCTCCCAGGCCGCCAGGGCCGCGTGTGCCAGTGGATGCGTGCTGCCGGCCTGCACCATGGACAGTGCCGCGATCATCTGATCTTCACTCTGTCCAGGAGCGACCGCCAGGTGGGTCAGCACAGGCCGGCCCACAGTCAGCGTGCCGGTCTTGTCGAAGGCCACCACGCGGACCCGATGGGCGAGCTCCAGTGCCCGCGCATCACGAATCAGGATGCCCTGACGCGCTGCAGCGCCAGTGCCGGCCATGATGGCGGCCGGGGTGGCCAGTCCGAGCGCACAAGGACAGGCGATCACGAGGACCGCGACTGCAGCGATGATGGCCGATTCAAAGTCACGCCCCAGCACGAGGCCTGCGACCAGCGTGATGAGGGCGATGCCAAATACCGCCGGCACAAAGACGGCGGCGACGCGGTCGGCCATGCTCTGGAGGGGGGCTTTGTCGCCCTGGGCCTGCTCTACCAATCGGACGATGCGGGCGAGCAGGGTCTCGGTACCGACCGCGGTCACCTCCATGATGATGCGGACTGTGCCATTGATCGATCCGCCATGAAGCGGATCGCCTGCCTGCCGGGGAATCGGCAATGGCTCGCCAGTGAGCATGGAGACGTCGACCTCGGTCTGGCCATCGCGGAGCAGGCCGTCTGCCGGAATGCGCTCGCCGCCCAGGACC
>JBEELY010000450.1:0-2851 GCA_041167925.1 Pseudomonadota bacterium
CGACCCAAAGCCGCCACTCGAATTCAAAAGGTACGTTCAGAATCCAAAATGTTGATTCGGCGACAACCACATCAGCTGCCGGCGCTCCTGGGGGGTGAACATCGATTCATACGTGCGCAGCATGGGGCCGTAATCGAGGCGGTACGGCGCCTTCAGGTAAGGCCAGTCCGATGCCCAGACGCACTGCTTCAGTCCGAAATCGCGCACCAGCGCCTGCACATACGGTCGCACGTCCGCAAACGGGTAACCCGCTTCAGAAAACTTGGCGAAGCCCGAGAGCTTGACCACCGCCCGCTGCTCGCGACCCAGCGCCAGCAAGGCCTGAAATCCGGCCTGTGACACCCCATCGGGCAGGTGCGGGCGGCCGCAATGGTCCCCCATGACTTTCACATCCACCCGCGAGAGCATGGGCAGAAATCGAGGCAACAGGTCTTTGTCGACCTGGAACTGCGCCCACATGTCCAGCTGGCGCAAGCGCCGCAGCAAGGGCTCTATGCCGGCATAAAAATCAAACCCCATCAGTGCCGCATTGAACGCCAGGCCAATCACACCCTGGGCTTTGAGCACCTGCAGGGTTTCAAGCGGGCAGTCGTTGGGCACCACCGCAATGCCCTTAAATGCGCCTTGCCCGATCTGCAGGGCATGCAGCAGGCAGCGGTTGTCGGTGGCATAGCCCGAGTTGGGCCCCACCAGCAGGGCGTGCTTGACCTCGTAACACGCCATGAGCTGCAGGAAGTACTCCGCCTTGCCCATTTCCTGTCCAGCGGGGTGGTAAGCCACGTCCGGGTTATACGGGAACTTGGCCGGATCGAGCACATGGCAGTGCGCGTCGATCTTGGGTTCGGTCAGAACACCCATCATTGAAATGTGGCCAAAATAGCCTGACGAAGTTCGCCGGTAATTTCCGGTTTGACGCCAAACCAGGCCTCAAACGCTGGCACCGCCTGGTTGAGCAACATGCCAAGACCGTTGACCGTCTGGTGACCGCGCAGACGCGCCGCCTCCAGCAGGGGCGTTTCCAGCGGGATATAGATCAGGTCGGACACCATGGCCGACAGGGGCAGCGCGTCCAGCCGGATGTCCAGCGGCGGCTGGCCGTACATGCCCTGGTTGGTGGTGTTGACCAGCAGGGCGCAGCCTTCAAGCGCGGCTTCTCGCTGTTCCCAATCCAGCACCTGGACGACACCCCCCATGTCCTCGGCCAGTGCCTCGGCCTTGGCGCGGGTACGGTTGATCAGGCGAATCTCTCTCGCCCCCTCGGCCATCAAGCCAAACAGCACGGCCCGAGCCGCGCCGCCCGCTTGACCAGCACCAGGGCATGGATGAGCTCATCGGGCAGGCATTCGGTCGAAATATCGAAATGCTGCAGGGAACGCTGGGTCTGCGCCCCCCACAGGCGCGCCGCCGGCACGCGGATGTCGCCGAAGCTGTCGCGCTCCAGCCGGGTGGTACCGCCGTCGGGCGGGTGATCGGCCATGTCAGGCTCCCGAAGAGTTCGCTGTCATAATACGGGTCGGTTCACCCTAGCAAAGACCTGCGCGTCTTTGAAGCGGCGCACACCTTCTCAAGCCCCCTGGAAGCCCCATGAGCACGAACATCACGCAAGCCGACCTGATCGAATCCATCGCTGCCGCGCTGCAGTACATCAGCTAAGTCTGAGCGTGGCGGAAGCGTCAGCCCAAGCGGCTTTGGCCAGCGTGTTACGCGGCGTGCTGATGGTGTGCAGCAGCGAAGACGGCTTCCGCCAGGGGGTTGCGCAGCGCAGATGGACCAGCGCGACACAATGCAAGTGCTTGTGCCGGTAAGCACTCGAACTCGTGCCTACCCTACTTGGGCACCCCAAACACCGGTCGGAATGCTCAGCGCTATGTCTGATGACCCTAACCGCAGCCCCAGACCCGGAGAAACAAACCTGTCCGCTAAGAACTCTGCAGCTTCTGCTGCGGCCGTGTTCGCCGGCCTTCAGCGAGGGCTTGAGCTTCAGGGCGGCAGCGTCTTTGATCTGGCAGATGTTGTACTGACGGCATTGCTGGAACTCGGGATTGAGATGGACGTAGGCGCGGCGCTGGTCGAAACGGTTGCGTCGAAGGCGCCGTCATGCGTGGAGCTTTGGAACGATCGCTTGGAATACGAGGTTCCGATTGCAACCAACAAGTTCGGCCGCTCCCTTTGGAGGAGACCTCCTGAGGAGTCTTGGGGTCCGCACCAGGCGGAGGTAATCGGTGCTGCGGCGTTGTTGCCCGATCGAACTTTCAATCCCTGCAGTCCAGCCGAATTGGAGATCTTTCGCTGGACGTACGAAGGCTGCATGGAGGACGAGCCGAGTGCCCAACACGAGAGGTCAGACGATGCTCTCGTAATCGCATTAGTCCGATGGCGCTCGTGCAGGCCGACTTACTGCGAGTTGCATCGAGAGGGCTTGTGGATGGTGGAGGGCGGCAGATGGGTGATGCGGCAAGGCTTCGCGAAGAGACGTTCTTACTGGGTCCATCGTGCCGGTATGTAGCGCGCCCCCTTACGCCAGTTTGATAGCCTCTTGCACCGGCCGATGTGCGTCAGTATAGGTCAAAAGATGTACCGAATGGGACTTGGACCCATTCAGTACATCAGCTAAGTCAGAAGTCAGCGAAAGCGTCGGCCCAAGCGGCTTAGGCCAGCGTGTTGCGCAGCGTGCAGGTGGTGTGCAGCAGCGTGCGTCGAAAGGGGTACTGAATGGGTCTTGGACCCATTCAGTACATCAGCTAAGTCCGCAGTCGGTGGAAGCGTCGGGGCAAGCGACTTCGCCAGAGTATTGCGCAGCGTGCAGACGGTGCGCGTGTCCGCGCTCAGAAGCAGAAACTGCATGATCATT
>JBEELY010000465.1:0-11768 GCA_041167925.1 Pseudomonadota bacterium
ACTCGCAACCCCCGCATGAGCGGCTCTCCGATCGCGAGTTTCAGACCCTGATCCGCTTGTCTTCGGGCCAAAGGCTGTCCGACATCGCCGAAGAGCTCAAGCTCTCGCCCAAGACCGTCTCGGTCTACCGCGCTCGTGTTCTCGAAAAGCTCGGCCTGCAGTCCAATGCCGAGCTGACGGCCTACTGCCTGCGCAATGGCCTGATCGACTGATCAGGCCAGGGTGACGCAGTTCTTGCCTGCGCGCTTGGACTGATACATGGCCAGATCGGCGCGCTGCAAGGCGTGCGCGAGATCCTCGCCTGCGCGAACGCGGGTCGCGCCGGCAGAGAACGTGATGAAGATCCGTTCGCTACCGTGCATGTACACCTCGCGGGTCAGTTCGCGCTGGACTCTGACCAGCAGGCCCTGGGCCTGTTCCGAACTCATTCCGGGCATCAGCACGACAAACTCCTCGCCACCATAGCGGGCCACGGTATCTCCGGTACGCACGAGTCGTCGCAACAGATCGGCCAGGTGGCGCAGCGTGGCGTCGCCCGCTGCATGCCCGAGGGCATCGTTGACCTTCTTGAAATCGTCGACATCGATGAGGGCAATCGAGAGTTCGGCCTGCGTCTGCAACATCCAGTCGAGGGCACGCTCAAAGGACTGCTCAAGTCCCGCCCGATTGGAGGCCTGCGTCAGATGATCAGTCAGCAACTGCTCGCTGGTGCGCGCCAGTTCGCGCTCAAGGCGCTCGACTTCGGATTCGAGCTCACGCGCCTCGCTCGCGCTCGCTGTCAGACGTTCGCTCGCCTCGCCCACGGACTGACCCATCTGCCTGGCATCGTCCGTCAGCTGACGCAAGCCCGTGGCAATCGCCTCAATGCTGCTGGCCCTGCCGATGGTCTCGAGATGCGAGCTCAGACGCTCGCCAAAATCACCCGACTGCACGCCAATCCTTGAGATTTGCGCAATGACATCCGGCAAAAGCTCGCGCAGCGCACTGAGTGCAAGCTGCCGCTCCTGCCCGATCTGGCGCTGGGCCGACAGAGCACTTTGAAGCAGTCCCCGGACCGCTGAGAGCGCACGGCGGTCGCCTCCCCCTGCCAGAGCGGCGCGGATGGCATCGATCTGGCCGGACAGCCAGGCTTCATCGGGCAGACTGACCTCGATGCTGTCGCAAAGACAGCGCACGATCTCGATCAGTTCATTGGAAAGCTTGCGTGACCGATCCGCCTCGGATTGCAGCTGCTGAGCCCGGGCGCTGGCCTCATCATCGCCACCGATGGCCTGCCAGGCCATGGCGAAATGCTCCGGGGTCGGCTCGATGCGGGCTTGAATCAGATAGCGCAGCGCCAGTCTGGCCAGGTGTGAAGCCGAGGGTGAAGACGGTCCGGGCAGTGGCTCGGCGCCGCCCTCAGGGTCGGTCCCGATCTGAAGCAATCTGGCCGCGTTCATGGTGATGGGGCCTCGCGATGCGCACACTGCTGCCCCACCAGGCTGCGGACTGCCTCCTCCATGGGGACCGCCTTGCTATACAGAAAGCCCTGATGGATCTGGCAACCCAGCCGGAGCAACTCCTCCCTCTGGGCCTGAAACTCGACACCCTCCGCGATCACCTGCAGGTTCAGATTGGCCCCCAGCCCGACCACCGCCGCAGCCACCGCACGGCTTCGATCCGAGGTGTGAACATCACGGATGAAGGATCGATCGATCTTGAGCGTGGTGAGCGGCAATCGGGTGAGGTAGGCCAGCGACGAGTAGCCGGTCCCGAAATCATCGACGGCCAGGCCTACGCCGAGTGCCCGGATGGCATGCAGGTCGCGCACCGCCTGTTCAGGATCCTGCATCAGGCCCGACTCGGTCAGCTCGACTTCGAGTCGGTGCGGCGCGACAGCATGTCTGGCCAGAGCCTGACCCACCACCTGCGCCAGACGGGATCCACGCAACTGCCGGGCTGACAGGTTGACCGCCACTGTGCTCTGCGTCAGTCCCGCCTCGGCAAGCCTGGCCAGCGCTTCACAGGCCTGATCGATGGCCCATTCTCCCAAGGGCAGGATTAGCCCGGTTTCCTCGGCCAGCGGAATGAAGCGAGCGGGCGACTGCTGGACACCGTGGCGGGTCCAACGCATGAGCGCCTCGAATCCCAGGGTGCGGCCGGTGCGGCCATCGACCTTGGGCTGCAGGTACATCGCAAGTTCGTTGCGCGCCAGCGCATAGTGAAGGTCGCGCTCCATGACGAGGCGATCGGCCAGCTCCGCCGATTGATCGGCCTTGAAGAGCCGAACCTGATTGCCGCCCGCAAGGCCTGCGGCCCGCCGGGCCAGCTCTGCACGGCCGACCCATCCAGCCGAATCGGCGTCAGCCGCGTCTTCGACATGCACACCAAGAGAGACACGCAGGAAGAGTTCCCGGTCATCCAGACGAAAGGGTTCGCCAAGCGCAATGAGAACGTTCTGACACAGGGCCAATGCGTCTTGAGGAGATTGCAGACCCTCCAGTAGCAGCGCGAAATCGTCGCTGCCCAGATGGGCCACTGTAGCAATCCGCCCACCCTTGCCTTGATCCATCCCAGAGCGGGCGATACGTCGAAGACGCTGAGCCACCTCAACCACCAAGCGGTCGGCCGCCTGTTGACCATAGGCCTCCGTGACTTCGCTGAAGCGGTCAATGTCGAGCAGCGCGAGTCCCTGTCCCGTGGTGTCGGGACGCCGCCCCGCCGCAAGCTGCTCAAGAAGCCACCTGCGGTTAGGCAGACCCGTGAGTACGTCGTAGTGCGTGGCCCGGTACAACTGGGCTGCCGAACCCGCCGTGGGGGTCACATCCTGGATCTGCCCGACAACAACCCGTTGGCGCTCAGAGGTGAAATGGATCTGATGAATATCGATGCGAAGACGGCGACTGCCTGAAGAGCGCGTCCTGAACTCGATTTCAGGTCGACAGGAGGGCCCCCCCGCAAGCAGTCGACCTAAACCGGCGGCAAGACGTCTGCGATCAGACGATGAAATGCGCTCCAGCAGCAGGGCCTGGCGCATTCTGGCGTCCGGGTTGTCCGAATGCTGATCGAGAAGATGGAAGAAAGCTTCGTTGCCCCGAATCTCGCCCAGTTGCGGAAACCACTCGAACAGGCCCGCAGGCGCTGCCGAGCGCAGAGCGCCCGGATCGGCGACATCGATTGATCGCTCGAGCATGCGGACCCACAGGGTCTGACGGATGCGATGCGCGAGCACCTGTGCGTCGATCTGCCTGCGACTGAGGTCTGATGCGGCGCATCGATGCGCCTCGGCCAGGGTCTGCGCATCAACCTGCCCCACCAGCAGCACAATGGGGACCGTGCCGTAACGGGGATGCTCCCGGATCGACTGACACAGTTTCTGTCCCGCAGCGCCAGGCAGACCGCCATCAATGACCACGCAATCCGGGCGGACCTCATCGAGCAGGTCGAGCGCTTCAGCGACCTGATCCAGCGCGGTCACCATCATTCCGGTGGTCCGCAGGGTCTGGCTCACGCGCATCAGCCAGTCCGAATCGCCATGCACGATGAGCACACGCGGCAGGGCCTCTTGAAACGGAGTGACAGCCTGGGGCAGCGCGCGCATTCGAAGGTCAGGGATGGAGAAGGGGCGCGCAATCGCTTCGGTTACAGTGCGCTCTGTGGCAATTCCTCCTGCATTTTACCGACCCGACCTGCCCCCGGGCCTCCGTTCGTCCCCCAGAACGACACGTTCGGGTATCAAAAACCCGCTGGCCCGCAGCCGCAGCCTCGATGGCTTGCGACTGTCTCTTTGGATGTTGCCCGCGGTTCCAGGCATCAGCCATGCACAGCAGATCGGGGGGGCGTCAGCAGGCGATCTTGCCTGGCTGCTGCTGGCAGGTGCGCTGGGTGCCGTGATCGCATGGGCGCTTGCAAGGCTTTCCCGACGCACCACGCCGCCTGCTGTCACGACACCGCAGGGGGCCACCCTACGCAACATCTCCGGCGAAACCTGGTGGGAGTCTGATGCGCAGGGGCGCCTGACGCATATCGAGGACGGCCTGCAGGCGAGCGCACTTCGGAGCAGGCTGGGCCTGGCGCCCTGGGATGCAGGGGGCCTTCCACTGGATGAACCGCAGTGGGATGCTCACCAACAACGGCTGCTGGAGCGTCAGCCCTTTAGCGATCTGACCTGGGTCTGGTCTGATGAAACCGGCCGGGTCCGGGTCCAGGTCGACAGTGGATTGCCCCGGTTCGATCCGCATGGAACCTTTCTCGGCTACACCGGTGTTTCGCGTGACGTGGGCAACCAGGTGGTCGCGGATCGGGCAAGGCGCCTGGCAACCTCGGCCCTGCTGGTCAGTGCACAGCCGGTACTCTGGATTGAAGCCCTGTCCGCCGGGGGATGGCGTGTGATTTGGGCCAACGCTGCAGCCTGCAGCCTGTTTGACCGTTCCGAGCGTGAACTGCTCGAGCGACCGCAGTCGACCCTGTTTTCTGCCCAGGCCGTGAGCGTGCCGGACGCCATCGAGCAGGGTCTGCGCCAACAGCGGGCTCTGAGCCTCGAAGTACGCATTGCGCGCCGGCATGGCGAGGAACGCCCGGTCAGCCTGCGCTTTGAACCTTTGCCAGGCACCCGATCCCTGCAGGCCTGCGGAGCGCTCCTCATGGAGGATCGCCACGAGGCGCTGGAACGCGTGCGCGAAGCCGAACAGGCGCTGGATGCGCTACGCCAGCGTACCGACGAACGGGCCAGGCAGCTTGATCAGACCGCGCGTGAGCTCGAAACCTTCACGTACACCATTTCGCACGATCTGAGGGCACCGATCCGCGTGATCGAGGGCTTCGCGCGCATTCTCGAAGAGGACTGCGGGCCTTCCCTCGAGCCCACGGCGCGCGTCCACCTGCACCGCATTCAGGGCTCGGCTGCACGCATGGGGCAGATGGTCGAAGCGCTGCTCGAACTGTCACGCCTGACCGGGCAGCCCATGGGCCACGAACCGGTGGACCTGTCCAGACTGGCCGATCTGGTGGTTGAAGACCTGCGCGACACCGACCCGCACCCGGGCTGCAGCGTGACCGTACAGCCGGGCATGCAGGTCGAGGGCGATCGCATGCTGCTCAGAGTGATGCTTCACAACCTCATTGGCAACGCCTGGAAGTACAGCGGCAAGCAGACTCAGGCACGCATCCGCTTTGAGCGCCAAGGAGAAGGGCCTGGTGCGGTGTATTGCGTCAGTGACAATGGCGCGGGCTTCGACATGCGCCATGCCGACCGGCTATTCGGGGTCTTTCAGAGGCTGCACTCCGAGGCTGAATTTCCGGGGACCGGCGTGGGCCTCGCAACCGTTCGGCGCATTGTGCGGCGGCATGGCGGGCGAATCTGGGCGGAGTCCTCGTCCGGAGCCGGTAGCCGCTTTTACTTCACCTTCTGGGATACCCCGACCGAGCGTTGAGCGTTCAAGCGCTGACCCGGGATACGCCGGGATCGACCACCCGGCCTCTCAGCGCACGGAATGCACGACGCCCGCCACTGCCGCCGTGAGCCGCTTGGCTGCATCGATATGCAGAAATTCGTTGGGGCCATGGGCATTGGACTGAGGACCGAGCACGCCGGTGATGAGGTACTGGGCCTGAGGGAAGGTCTCGCCAAGCATGCTCATGAAGGGAATGGTGCCGCCCTCGCCGATCCAGCCGGCCGGCTTGCCCCAGGTGGCCATCGAAGCAGCATCGACAGCCTCGCGAAGCCAGGGCGCGGTTTCGGGGGCATTCCAGCCGGTCGCACCATGCGCCTGGCTGAAACTCACCCGGGCACGGTAGGGCGGGTCATTCTCGAGTACCTCACGAACCAGCGCTGCAGCGCGCTCACCATCGACCGTCGGCGGAATGCGCAATGACAGCTTCAAAGAGGTCTTGGGCCTGAGCACATTGCCTGCCGAAGCAATGCCCGGCAGATGCTCCGCACCCACGACTGACAGCGCCGGTCGCCAGGTGCGGTTGAGGATGGCCTCGACCGGATCCGTGGTCATGGGCTGGGCATGGGCCTGCGGATCGGGGCCGTGGTTGCAACCGACCCAGGGAAAGTGCTGCCAGACCGAATCGCCCAGGATGTCCCCCGCAGCCTGTGCCTGAGCGATGCGCTCCTGGGGAATCGGCGCATGCAGGCCACCTGGACGAAGCTGCCCGGTGGTAGCGTCGTCCAGCCGATCCAGCAGGCGGCGTGCAATACGAAAAGATGAAGGCACGATGCCGCTGGCCATGCCCGAATGCACGCCCTCTTGTAAAACCTCTACGGTTAGCACGCCGGTGACCAGGCCACGCAGGGAGGTGGTGACCCAGAGCTGGTCGTAGTTGCCACAGCCCGAATCCAGACCCACCACCAGCTGCACCTGTCCCATGCGCGGCGCGAGTAGCCGAAGATAGGCCGGCAGGTCGGGGCTGCCGCTTTCTTCGCAAGTTTCGATCAGCCCCGTACAACGCGGACGGGCCATGCCTTGCGCATCCATCGCGGCAATCACGGTCAAAGCGGCATAGAGGGCATAGCCGTCATCTCCCGCGCCGCGGCCATACAGCCGACCGTTTTCGATCTTGGGAGTCCAGGGCCCGAGGTCCTCGCGCCAGCCGGTCATCTCGGGCTGCTTGTCGAGATGGCCGTAGAACAGCACGGTGCGGTCCTCGCCCAGACCATGGGTGGCGGGCGCATCAAAGAACAGGCAGGGCGTCAGACCATCGATGCTGACAATCTCGACCTTCAATCCCTGAATGGCGCGCTCGCGCGCCCATTGGTGGGCCGAGGCAACCACCTGGGCGAGATGGCCGTGGGCTGCCCAGCTGGCATCAAAGGCCGGCGACTTGGCAGGAACACGCACATAGTCGGTCAGACGGGGCAGGATGTCCGTGTCCCACTGGGCATCGGTCAGGCGACGAATGTCGGCAAGGTTCATGGCGGCTGAGGCAGACAGGTTAGGTGGCTGGCAAGGATTGCGCGATCATCGGCATATGCTTCACGCCCTGCGATCATGACACGAGGTCAGGCCACCCTGACAAAGGGGAACACGCCGACGCACGAAGGGCCGTCGAAGGAAGGCCTGCCGACGCGGCCGGTGCTTGCCCTGTCCAGCACCCTGACGGTTCAGGCTGCGGCCACCGTGGCCATGTCGGCCGCATCGGTGCTAGCCCCGCTGGCGGGCCCGGCGCTGGGCGTGGCAGCTTCGCAGGTGGGCTGGTTTGTGGGCCTGGCCTATGCCGCGGCAATGAGCTTCGGACTGCTGGCTGGTGCCCTCACCTCGCGCTATGGCCCGATCCGGGTCAGCCAGATGGCCCTGGGTGCCTGTGTGATCGGCCTGCTGGCTGCTGCGCTGACCGCGCAGCTGGCTGCCACGAAAGACCCGTCGCCAGACGGCCTTATCGTCTGGGCCGGGCTGGGGCTGATGTTTGCAGCACTGGCCATCGGCGCGGGCTATGGTCTGCCCAATCCGAGCGCCTCCATGATCCTCGCCCGGCACGCACCCGCCCATCGCCGCGGCCTATTCTTTTCCATCAAGCAGACCGGCGTGCCCATCGGCGTGGGGCTCGCAGGCCTGAGCATTCCCGCCCTGCTGCTCTGGCTGGACTGGCCGCTCGTCCTGCTGGTTCTGGCAGGAGGCTGCGCCATGCTGCTGCTCCTGCTGGAGTTCACCCTGAGCCTGAATACGGTGGCGGGATCGGCGGCAGAATCTTCGCGGGCGGGCTTCGTGCGCAGGGCGATGACGCCGCTGGCGCGGATCTGGGTGCTTCCGGCCGTACGCCGGCTGGCCCTCGCCTCGCTCGCCTACTCCATGACGCAACTGTGTTTCGTCACCTTCCTGGTGTCCTACCTCAAGCTCGAGCATGGCATGACCCTGGCCGCAGCGGCCGGGGTGCTGTCGAGCGCGCAAATCCTGAGTGTGCTGAGCCGCATTGGCTGGGGTCAGGTGGCCGATACCTGGATCTCGCCACTGCGCCTGCTGGGCTTGCTGGGGATGGCCATGGGTGGATGCGCCGCAGCGCTTGGCCTCTTGCCCGTCGGCGCTCCACCAGTCCTGGCCCTGCTGGCAGCCCTGGCCTGCGCCGCCACCTCCATGGCCTGGAACGGCGTGTATTTTGCCGAGCTTGCCCATCGGGTCCCGGCCGCAGAGCTCGCCCAGGTCACCGCGGGAACGCAGTTCCTGACCTTTCTGGGCGCCATGGCCGGGCCCATGCTCTTTTCAGCGCTCGTGGGCCCGGTGGGCAGCCACGGCCAGACCTATGCCGTGCTCGCCATCGTGCCGGCGCTAATCGGTGCCTGGCTGCTGCTGGCGGCCGCGCGCGAAGCACGCGATCAGAGCCGCTTCAGGGCCTGAAGTGCCTCGCGCGACTCCTGCACCAGTCGCGCAAAGACCTGGTCGACCCGCTGACGCTCGCGAATCCAGGCCACGCCCTGGCCGACGGCGTAGTGCATAAGCGGCTCGACCTCATGATCTTCAATCGCCCCGAGCAGGTCGCCCACCAGCATGTCCTGATAGGGCATGGCGAGCGGGCGCGGCGCATCAGGCGCGGCCCATTCCTCGCTCCAGGCCGAGCGCAGTTGCCTGAAGGTCTTGCCACTCTCGGCCCGCGTGATCACCGTATCGTCGCTGCCGGCGGCGATGAGCTTTTTCAGGTGCAGCGGATGAATGTTGTATTCCTCGGTCGCCAGCCACAGGCTGCCCGTCCAGACGCCCTGCGCCCCGAGGGCCAGCGCGGCCGCCACATGGCGTCCGGTCATCACGCCTCCCGCGGCCAACACCGGCACGCTGCCCGCCAGTTCGACTACCTGCGGCACCAGCGAAAAGGTGCCAATCGGACCGGTATGCGCAGCAGAGTCATGACCCTGCGCCACCAGCACATCGGCACCTGCTGACAGGGCCCGGTGGGCATGCTTAGGCGAGCCGCACAAGGCGATGATCCGCTTGCCGCGACGCTTGCAGGCCTCGACGAAATCGGCAGGCGCCCCAATGCCACAGGCCACCACCTGTACATCCGACTCGAGCACCACCCGCATCTGCTCGCGGGCGATCTCGTTGGATCGCAGAAAGCGCGTGCGCATGCCCTTGCGTTTGGGTGCAGGCACCCCGTACTTGTCATACAGGCCCTTGACGAAGTCCACATGCCGCTCGGGCAGGTCACGGGTCAGGGCGCTCGGATCATTATCCTCGGGCATGCCCGGTGGCAGCACCAGGTTCACCCCAATCGGTGCATCGCCCGCCAGGCGGCGGATCTCGGTGAGCTCCGTGGCGATCTCCTGCGGGGTGCGACGTGTGGCCCCATAGACACCCAGGCCTCCCGATCGCGACACTGCCGCCACGGTCGGCACGGAATGCGTGAATGCAAAGACCGGATGTGCGATCTGAAACAGGTCGCATACAGCGGTGTGCACAAAGGCGGGAACCGCAGTGAAAGTCGTGGCGCTGGACATCCGTGTCTCCTGACTGAGATCTCATCCGGCGTCTGCGAGTGACTCCGGAACATTGACCTATCATAATAGGCCAGATGCCGAATTCTCATGAACTGCTGGCCCCTCAGCGCTCGCCCTCATCCGCTCGCACCGGCGCGCCGCGCTTGTTCGAGCAGGTGCGGGACACCTTGCGCCGCGAGATTCTGCGGGGCACCTGGCCTGCCGAAAGTCGGCTACCTTCAGAGTCGGAGTTGATCGAGCGCTTCGGCGTGAGCCGGATCACCGTCAGACAAGCCATCGGTGAATTGCAAGCCCATGGCCTCGTTCAAACCATCAATGGCAAGGGCTCCTTTGTGGCACGCCCTGACCGCGGGGTGGCGCAGTCGCCCCTGGTGGGTGTGCTCGAGGCCATGCGCAAGCGTGGCTTTGATGCGCGTGGCGAACTCGTGTCCTGCAAACCCCGGCCTGCACCCGCATGGGTCGCCACCGAACTGAAAATTCCCGAGGGCAGCCCGATGGGCACGCTCACCGTACGCCGACGTTGCGATGACCAGCCCTTTGCAATTGGGACCACTTGGGGCCCGCCTGCGTTTTGCGAGGCGATCGCACGCTGCAATCTGGTTGAGCATGATGTGGCAGCCATCATCGCTGGCGACCTGGGCATCCGCAACGCACGGACCCGTGTGCGGGTGTGTGCCGAGACGGCCAGTGCGCGCATCGCACGCAGCCTGAACTGCGACGTCGGGCGTGCCCTGCTGGTGGTCTACACCACGAGCTTTGACTTCGAGGGTCTGCCCACCAGTTGCGGCATCACCCATGGACTTCCCGAATGGATGGACTACCGCGTGACCTTGCGAGGATGACAAGTGGCTCGCCATCAAACAATCGCATGCACGACAATCAACAGAACAATGAACCAGGAGACCACTGATGAGCACCCCAGGCACGGCACCACCGGATCCCGTCCGAACTGAACCTGATGCACCGGCCGTGCTGTTGCAACGGCACGAGGGCTGGGCCGAAATCGTCTTCAATCGGCCTCATCGCAAGAATGCGATTCACGGCCCGTTTGCCGAGGCTTTCCTGCAGGCCCTGACCGAGGCTGAAACCGATGACAGCCTGCGTGTGCTGCTGCTGCGCGGTGCGGGCGGTACCTTTTGCTCCGGCCTGGACCTTCAGGAGTTCAATGCCGACCCCAAGCCCGCATGGGCAGCCGATTTCGGCACCCTATGGCGCAAGGTGCATGTCGCGCTGGCCAGCACCCGCAAGATCGTCCTGGTGGCCCTCGAGCGCTACGCCATCAATGGGGGTGCCGCGCTCGCCATTGCAGGCGACATCGTCATCGCAGGCACGACGGCCCAGCTGCAGGTCGCCGAGATCCGTCTGGGCATGGCTGCGCCCAACAACCTGGCCTGGATTCTCATGCGTCACTCCGAGGCCGTAGCCGCGCGCCTGGCCCTGATGGGAGACCGCATCCCGGCCGCCGAGCTGCTGCGTCTGGGCGTGGCCACCGAGGTGGTGCCCGATGACCAGGTGGTCAGCCGCTGCACGGCGCTTGCCCAGGAGATGGCACAGTGGCCCGCCAAGGGCGTAGCCGCCATCAAGCCAGCCATTCGCCGCGGCAGTCTGGGCATGAGTGTTGAAGACTGGTTTGCCTCATTTGCTGCGCCCGCCGCCCCCAATCCACCCCGCCTTGACGTCTCAAGGAGCCAGGCATGACCACCCTCTCCCCCACCCATCCCGTCGCCAGCGCGGGCAGCAAGGCTGCAGCCCACCGTGAGAGTCTGCCTGCCCATGAACTCGATGCCCTGTGCACCCGGGTGCGCCGCTTCATCGACGAGGAATGCATTCCGCGCGAGGACTACAGCAAGGCGCATGACATCAGTTGGCTTGACCAGGTCACGCGCGAATTGCGCCCCAAGGCCGAAGCGCTGGGGCTCAGGGCGCCCCAGTTGCCGCCCGAAGTGGGCGGGCTGGGCCTGAACTGGCAAGACTGCGCCAAGGTCTTCGAGGTCTGCGGACGCAGCTTTCTGGGTGCCAATGCCATGGGCTGCGCCGCACCTGATCAGCCCAACATCGAAACGCTGCATGTGCTGGGCACACCGCAACAAAAAGACCGCTGGCTCGGCCCCCTCATGCGCGGCGAGATCCGCTCGGCCTTTGCCATGACCGAGCCCGCTCCTGGGGTGGGCTCTGATCCGCGCATGCTGAGTACGCGTGCCGAACGCGATGGGGACGGCTGGATCATCAACGGCCACAAGTGGTTCAGCTCCGGCGCCGTTGGTGCCGCCTTCGCGCTGGTGGTCACTCGGACCACTGAGGGTGCCAGCTGGTTCATCGTCGAGACCTCCAATCCCGGCATGAACATCGTGCGCGCTGT
>JBEELY010000474.1:0-5698 GCA_041167925.1 Pseudomonadota bacterium
GGCTGCCCAGGGGGCGACGTTCGGTCTTCAGCGCGCTGGTGCAGGAGCATTTTCCCAGCCCGGACGCACTCATCGAGCGCAAGGCCGCGGTGCACCGGCAGGCGATCGCCGACTGGGCGCAACGGCAGGGCATGCACACCGATCACGCCTGGGCGCTGCGCGAGGCCTGTATCGAGGTCTTGTCCCGCCAGAACGGGCAGGCCTGAATCCAGAACAACTGAATTGCACGCTACCTGAAGCGTGTAAGTTACGGGCCTCACCTTGATCTGGAGAGTGCCATGTCACTTTTGGTTTCGCGTCGTTTCGGGCTGATGGCTGCAGCGGCGATCATGACCCTGGGTCTGCCCCTGGCCGCCTCAGCCCAGGCCGACTATCCCACCAAGCCCGTGAAGTTCATCGTGCCCTTTCCGCCCGGAGGCACCAGCGATGTCATGGCCCGCATGGTCAGTGATGAACTCGGCAAGGTGCTCAAGCAGCCTATCCTGGTCGAGAACGTGGGCGGTGCGGGTGGCGTGATTGGCACCGAGCGCGGTGTGCGGGCGCCTGCCGATGGCTACACGCTCATCATGACTGGCGTCGGCCAGAACGCGGTGGCCCATGGCCTTGATCCGAATATCAAGTACGACACCAACGCCGATTTCATTCACATCACGCAGATCCACTCCGGTCCGAATGTGCTGGTGACCCATCCCAACGCGCCGTTCAAAACGCTGGCGGAGATGATCGACTATGCCCGCAAAAACCCGGGCAAGCTCGATTATGGTTTCACCCATGCGGCCTCGGGCCATATGGCCATGGAGCTGCTACGCCAGACCGTCTGCGCCGCGCCGGGCGCCAAGCCGCCCTGTCAGCCTCTGCCCATGGTCGGCATTCCCTATCGTGGTGGTGGTCCCATGATGACCGCCATTCTGGGCGGTGAGATTCCCGTCATGTTCATCAATCAGGACGTGGCTCTGCCCCATGTGAAGGCGGGCAAGCTCAAGCCGATCGCGGTCAGCAGCAGGGCACGTAACGCGCTTTATCCCGAGGTGCCTACCGTGGCCGAGTCTGGGTATCCGGGCTTCGAGGCCCTGTCCTGGTCGGGCTTGTCGGTGCCCAAGGGCACGCCCCGCACAGTGGTCGAACGGCTTGAAGCCGCCATGGCGCAGGTCATGGCGTCGCCTGCCGTGGTCCAGCGCATGAGCAGCACGGGTTTTGTCATTCCGGCCCAGGGCAGCAAGGCCTACACCGAGTTTGTACGCAATGAGCGCGAGCGCTGGATCCAGGTGATCAAATCGGCCGGCATCAAGCCGGAGTGATCGCCTCCGGACGTTCGATCAGTTCGGCCAGCGCAATGCCCGACTCCCCCTGCACCGCATAGAGCAGCCAGGTCCGGCCGTCTTCTTCGAAGAGGGCCGGGTCACGCAGCTGATGCACCGGCAGATCAATGCCGCTTCGCCAGGACGGTGCCTGAGGCAGGTCCACGCCCTCCCACGGGAGCTCCGGCCTGAGGACCTCCCGCGGCGGTCCGGCACGCCACTGCTGCCAGTCGGACGTCAGTGCAATGCGAGAGACCAGAATGCGCTCGGGCACATCGCCGACTCGGGTCCAGAACACCTCCAGTTCGCCTGGTGCTCTGACGCGCACTGCGGTATGGCGTTGCAGAGGTTCGTCAAAGACCAGTGGGCCAGGTTCAAAGCCGCTCACGCCGTCGGCAGAGCGGAGCATGCGGCCGGGCATGGCCAGCGCATAGGTCATGCCCTGCCACTGAAAAGCCCGGAAGTAGCTGGGCCCGAGCAGGGGTTCGCGGGTCTCGAAGTTCAGACCATCGCTCGACAGCGCCAAGCGCGTGCGTTGTGTCTGAAACCCGGTCAGTCCATGCAGGTACATCATGATGCGTTGCTGCCCATGGTCTACATGCACGTCGGGTGAGGCAATGTGCGGGCAGGTGGCATCCGATAGCGCTGGCGTGACGCCCGGCGTGTGTTCCGGCGCCATCCCGGGTCGTGTGCCCACCAGGCGTGCATGGGTCGTTCCCTCGGGAATCGCAGGTGCTTCGGTCAGATACCGTGAATCTGCGAGGCTGAGTGCGCCAGCATCATGGATGCGCCAGGGGCCTTCAAGATGATCGGCGAATGCCAGCCGGATGTGATCGCCCTTGTGATCGGCGAAGTACAGGTAGTAGCGTCCAAGGGGGTTGGTGACCCACTCCGGCACGCGAATGAGGGAGGGGCCCTGAACGTTGTGACCCACCCGCAGACCCATATGCGGGCGGATGATTGGATTGGTTTCGATCCTTCGGACCCTGTAGGCCGAGGGGTGTGGCGCAGCGGATGCGTCGCTGGCGATGGTCCCATGCATGCTCATTGGGTCTGCCTCAGTCGGCCTGAAGTTTGAGGGTCTTGACCATGCCCTCGAAGCGATCGAGATCCTTGCGCAGCGTCTGCGCGAAGACCTCAGGCCCCAGGCCTAGAGGCACCAGCCCCAGTTGCGTCAGTCGCTCGCGAAACTCGCTTTCACGCAGCACGCCCTGGATTGCAGCATCAATGCTGACGATCCGCGCCGCGGGGGTTCCTGCAGGCGCCAACACGCCCATCCAGGGCTGGATGGGCACAAAGCCAGGGACCACTTCGGTGATTGCAGGCAGATCGGGCAGGGCCGCAAGGCGCTCCGTGCCGGTGGCCACGAGCGCCTTGACCCGACCCGATTTGACCTGAGGCAGCACCACCCCAGCCGATTCCTGAGCGAAATGGATCTGTCCTCCCGCGACGTCATTCAGCACGGCAGAGGCTGCCTTGTAAGGCACATGCGTGGCATTCAGACCGGTGACCGCCTTCAGGGCTTCGGTATTGAGATGAGGGACGGTCCCGCTGCCTGCCGTGCCGTAGTTGAGGAACCCGGGCCGGGCCTTGCTCAGCGCGATCAGCTCAGCCAGCGAGCTGACCTTGAGTTCGGGATTGACATACAGGACGCCCGGGCCGGTGCGGGCCACGGCCGTCACCGGCAGGAAGTCCTGCAAGGGGTTGTAGCCAACCCGGCTGTAGACATGCGGGTTGATGGCCAGCGCGGCCATGGCAGAGAAAAGCAGGGTGTAGCCATCGGGCGGCGCTTTGGCCACCTGCTGGGCGCCGAGGCTTCCGCCCTGGCCTGGCCGGTTTTCGACGACCACCGGTTGCTTCCAGACTTCGGCTAGTCGTTGTGCGACCTGACGGGCCAGCGCATCGGCAATGTTGCCGGCGGCGTAGCTGGTCACGAGCTTGACTGGCCGTGAGGGGAAGTCATCGTGAGCGGGCGTCTTGCTCTGCGCCCCGACCCGAGAGGTTCGACCGGCAAGCGTCATGCCGAGACCTAGAGCCGTGGCGCTGGCGAGTAGTTGTCGTCGTTGAATGGTCGATCTAGGCATCTCTTGAGTCTCCAGTGTGTTTTGGGCGCTGTGTCGCTGATCCGGATCGCGTCTGCCGATCCCGTTTGATCTTCCTCAGGGCAGCAGCACGTTTCGTCCGATCACTTCCCGTGCGCTAAGCGCGGCCAGCGCCTCTCGAAAGTCGGCCAGGGCGTAGCTGCGATGGGTATGCGGGCGCAGCCGCCCAGCGGCCGCCCAGCCCAGCATCTCGCCGAATGCGGCCCGCCGCCGAGGCTCAAGCGAGACCGGTGGTGCCTGCCGGGCCCAACCCATGTAGTAGCCCCAGTACATGCCCAGCACGCTCACGTTTTTGACCAGTACCAGATTGGCCGGGATTTGCGGAATGTCGCCGCCCGCAAAGCCGATTGGCAACAGGCGCCCCTCTGAGGCAATGCAGCGCAGCGACTCCTGAAAGACTGTGCCGCCCACCGGATCGAAGATCACATCGGCGCCTCGCCCTTCGGTGGCGGCAAGCACCTCGTCGCGAAAGCTGCGCTCGCGATGATGAATGGCCAGATCGGCGCCATGCGCGAGGGTGGCTGCGACCTTGGCGGCAGACCCTGCGGTGGCAATCACCCGGGCCCCGAGCACCTTGCCGATCTCGATGGCGGCCAGGCCACTGCCGCCCGCGGCGCCATGCACGAGAAGCGTCTCGCCTGGCTGCAGCGCCGCGCGCCACTTGAGTGCGGCGTAGGCGGTGGCATAGAGGGTCGGAAAGTGCGAGCCTGCTGCAAAGTCCACTGCATCGGGCAAGGCAAAGACGGTCTCGCAGGGCGCGATGGCCTCGTCGGCATAGCCGCCCTTGCGAATGCCGGCCACCACCCGGTCTCCCGGCTGGAATCGCACCACGTCGGGCGCGCACTCCAGCACGATGCCGGCGATTTCGGTGCCCGGCGTAAAGGGCGGGTCCGCGCGATTCTGGTGCTTGCCATCGATCACCAGCAGATTGGCAAAACTCACCCCGGCCGCTTTGACGGCAATGCGCACTTCGCCAGATGCGAGGGCAGGCGAAGGGCCATCTTCGAGCTGAGCATGCGCCAGACCATACTGGCGACACACGACGGCCTTCATCCCTCGGCTTTCATGCAAGCGCCTTCATGCTGTTTTGCCATGTCGCCCTGCCCCCTGGGCAAAACGCAGCGCGCCCGCCTGAGCTTCCTGCCGCCGCGCCGCGATCGAAAGCTCCGCCTCGCGAGCGATGGCAGCGTCGTGCGGCAGGCCCGATTGTTCGTATAGGGAGCGCCGGTCCGACAGCATGGCGATGGGCGGAAAGCTCGCGATCTCGCGGGCCAGCGCTTCTGCGGCTTCGCGCGACTGACCGTCGGGCACGACCCGGTTGACCAGGCCGATCCGCTCGGCCTCGGCAGCACCGACCTTGCGTGCGGTGAGCAACATGTCGAGTGCACGGCTCTCACCGATCAGTCGGGGGAGCCTCACCGTGGTGCCGTCGCTCATCGGTACGCCCCAGCGTCGTGACAGCACGGCAAAGGTGGCGCTTTCTTCGGCAACCCGCAGATCGCACCACAAGGCCACCCCCAGACCTGCCGCGCAGGCAAAGCCCGCCACTGCGGCGATCACGGGTTTGGTGGCCGGTGCACGCAAGGGGCCTGCGGCACTACCCGCCCAGGGCTCGTAGTGGACGCCACTGGCCAGTTCCTTGAGATCGGCGCCCGAACAGAAGCTGCCGCCGGCACCCCAGAGCACCGCTACGCGTGCCTGCTCATCGGATTCGAAGGACCGGATCGCCGCATCGAGCAGGGCGGTCGCCTCCCGGTCAAGGGCATTGCGGACCTGTGGCCGGTTGATGATGATGGTGGTGATCGGGCCCGAGCGCTCGATGAGGATCTTCTGCATGGCGGCCTTGATGGGGATGAGCAATCCTGGGGATCAGCGTCCCTTGCTTTTGCGCCAGGCGGCGAACTCGGGCGCCGTGGCCGGGTCGGTGGGGGGATACAGGCCCAGGATGGAGCGACCCTCCATCACCTTCTCGCTCACGAAGTCTTCAAAGGCCGTCATTTCAACCGCCTCGGCGGCAATCTCGGCCGCCATGGCCTGTGGAATGACCACCACGCCTTCGGCATCGCCCACCACGATATCGCCAGGCCAGACCGCGACATCGCCGCAGCCGATCGGCACGTTGATGTCCAGAGCCTGATGCAGGGTGAGGTTGGTGGGCGCACTCGGGCGCTGGTGGTAGGCCGGGAAGGGCAGCCTTGCGATCTCGGGTGCATCACGAAAACCGCCGTCGGTGACCACGCCTGCCACGCCGCGCTTCATCAGCCGGCTCACCAGGATGGATCCGGCCGAGGCAGCCCG
>JBEELY010000136.1:0-3291 GCA_041167925.1 Pseudomonadota bacterium
AGATCCAGCGCATGTACCTCAAGGATCTGTCCCTCGAAATTCCGGGTGCGCCCCAGATCTTCCTTGAGCAGGCCCAGCCGGCGATCGAGATTGCGATCGACACCACCCAGAGCCAGCTCAATGACACCATTCACGAAGTGACCGTGACCACGACCGTGACCACGCGTGTGGGCGAGAAGGTGCTCTTTCTGGTCGAAGCTCGCGAGGCAGGTATCTTCGAGATCCGCAATGTGCCCGCCGAGCAGATGCCGATGGTGCTCAATGTGGTGTGTCCCAACATCATTTATCCCTACCTGCGCAGCAACGTGGCCGACGTGATCCAGCGTGCCGGGTTTCCGCCGGTCCATCTGTCCGAACTCAACTTCGAAGCGCTTTACCAGCAACGTCTGGCTCAGCAGGCCGCTGGCGCGTCAACAGCCGCTCCCAACTGAGCCGGGCTGAACAAAGCAGACCAGGCCGGACCATGAAAATTGCCGTGCTCGGGGCCGGGGCCTGGGGCACTGCCTTGGCCTGCCATGCCGCGCGTCGCCATCACGTGTCCCTCTGGGCCCGTGATGCTCAACTGGCCGCACAGATGCGGCAGGAGCGCGCGAATGGGCGTTATCTGCCCGGGTCGGGGTTTCCGTCTGGTCTGGATGCAACCGGTGATTGGGATGAGGCCCTGCAGGCTGCTGATTTGCTGGTGATTGCAACGCCGCTTGCCGGCTTGCGGTCTTTGGCACTGCGTCTGTCCGACACGCCGGCAGCACAAGGGCGGCCCGTGGTCTGGATGTGCAAGGGCCTGGAGGCCTCGACAGCGCTGCTGCCCCACGAGGTTCTTGAGGAGGTCTGGCCCGCAGCCCGGGCCGGCGCGCTCTCCGGACCGAGCTTCGCAGCCGAGGTGGCTGCAGGACTGCCGGTGGCCCTGGTGGTGGCCACAACGCAAGACGCCGTGGCCACTGCCTGCCAGAACGCGTTGCACCATGGTGCAGCGCGCATCTACCGATCTGATGACCTCCCCGGAGTCGAGACGGGCGGAGCCCTCAAGAACATCATGGCGATCGCCGCCGGCATCTGCGATGGCCTGGCCCTGGGCATGAATGCACGTGCCGCCCTACTCACCCGTGGCCTGGCTGAAATGGCGCGCTATGCCGTGGCCTTGGGCGCCCGCCGCGAGACGCTGATGGGTCTGGCCGGCATGGGCGATCTCGTGCTCACCTGTACGGGCAACCTCTCGCGCAACCGGACCGTGGGCCTTCGGCTCGCGGCCGGTCAGTCACTCACCGACATCCTGACGCAGCTCGGCCATGTCGCCGAGGGCGTTGCCTGTTGCGCGGCAGTGCGTGATCGCGCCCGCGTGCTGCGGGTCGACATGCCAGTGACCGATGCGGTGGCCCAGGTGCTGTTCGAAGGGCTGGCACCTCGTGAGGCGGTCCTCCGTTTGCTCGCCCGTGAGCCCAGAGACGAAAGCCTGCAATGATTCAATCTGACGCGCGGCCTGCAAGCGAAAGGCCTGATCCTGTCGTGGTCTGCGTGTTCTGTGGCGCGCGCAAGGGGCTCGATCCGCAGTGGGCGCAGCTGGCCAGGCAACTTGGACGCGACCTTGCCCAGCGCGGACTGACCCTGCTCTATGGTGCGGGGCATATCGGCCTGATGGGCGAATTGGCCGACGGCGCCCTCGAAGCGGGGGGGCGAGTGATTGGCGTGATTCCTGAATCGCTGATGCTGCGCGAGATTGCTCATACCGGGCTGACCGAGCTCGAGGTGGTGCCAGACATGCATCTGCGCAAGAAGCGCATGATCGAGCGATCCCATGCCTTCATTACCCTGCCTGGCGGGCTGGGCACGCTCGATGAGCTATTCGAGGTCCTGACGCTGGCACAACTGGGCGAGCACGACCGACCCATGGTGATGCTCGACCCCACCGACTATTACGGCAGCCTGCTGCAGTTCCTGGGGCAAGTGGTCGACCAGGGCCTGGCCTCGTCCCCGGATGTCGGTGCGTTGCAGATCTGCCGCTCGGTGACACAAGCCCTGGACTGGCTGGACGATAGAATCCGCTTCCCGACTAAAACGACCCAGGAGACCCCTCATGAGCGCACTTCCGAGCGTACTGCCGGCTGACCGCCATCAACCCTGCCGCAGTGCCGATGAGGCGATCATTACGCGCCGTTCGATTCGCGCGTTTCTCGACAAGCCCGTTTCACTCGAGATGGTGCAGGAGATTCTCGACGTGGCCGCGCGTGCGCCTTCCGGAACCAATACCCAGCCCTGGAAAGTGCATGTGGTGGGCGGCGAACTGCGCAAGGAACTGAGCCGCCGGATCCTGGCGGTTTTCGATGATCCGGAGCAGGCCAAGACCCACAGTCGGGAGTATCAGTACTACCCCAAGGAATGGACTTCGCCTTACATCGACCGGCGGCGCAAGGTGGGCTGGGACATGTACGGCCTGCTTGGCATCGGCAAGGGCGATTTCCAGAAGACCCATGACCAGCACGGCCGCAATTACGCTTTTTTTGATGCGCCCGTGGGCCTGATGTTCACGATCGATCGCGTCATGGAGCAGGGCAGCTGGCTTGATTACGGCATGTTCATCCAGAGTGTGATGATCGCCGCACGGGCACGGGGTCTGGATACCTGCCCGCAGGCTGCCTTTCTGGACTTTCACACCATCATTGCCCAGACCCTGAACATTCCTTCCAATGAGATGCTGGTCTGTGGCATGTCACTCGGATGGGCCGATCCGCAGGCCACGATCAATGGCCTGCATACCGAGCGTGAGCCGGTGCAGGGGTTTGCCACCTTTCAGGGGTTCTGACCACAGGGCGCAGCACCCTCGAAGCCGATCTGCCGCCAGGCTTCGAACACGGTGATCGCCACCGCGTTGGACAGATTCAGACTGCGATTGTCGGGTCGCATGGGCAGGCGCAGCACCTGCCCGGCCGAGAATTGCGCGCGGATGGCCTCCGGTAGCCCCGCGCTTTCGGAGCCAAATACCAGCCAGTCACCTGCCTGAAAGCAGGCATCGTGCAGCCGTCGGGATCCGCGGGTGCTGAGGGCGAACATGCGGACCGCAGCGTTCTGTGCGGCCGCGTGGCTCTGCAGGGCGGTGTAGTCGGCATGCACCTGGACGTTGGCCCACTCGTGATAATCGAGACCGGCGCGACGCAGGCGGGCATCATCGAGCTCGAAGCCAAGCGGCCGGACGAGATGAAGGCGGGCCCCTGTGTTGGCACACAGCCGGATGACGTTTCCGGTATTGGGCGGGATCTCAGGATGGACCAGCACGACGTTGAACATGGCCCAGTGTAA
>JBEELY010000212.1:0-3179 GCA_041167925.1 Pseudomonadota bacterium
GCAGCGCCTTGACGTTCTCGCGGGCAATGATGTTGCCGCCAATCGCCGCCTGGATGGCGACGTCGTACATCTGCCGAGGAATGAGTTCGCGCATCTTGGCGGCCACCTCGCGACCGCGATAGGGCGCATTGGCCCGATGCACGATCAGCGATAGAGCATCGACCTTGTCACCATTAACCAGCAGATCAAGCTTGACCACGTCAGCTGCCCTGTACTCCTTGAACTCATAGTCCATGGAGGCATAGCCCCGAGAGACCGACTTCAGCTTATCGAAGAAGTCGAGCACGATCTCGTTCATGGGCAGCTCGTAGGTCAGGTGCACCTGCTTGCCGTGGTAGGACAGATTTGTCTGAACACCCCGTTTGTTGGTACAGAGCGTGATGACTGCGCCCACATATTCCTGAGGCACGAAGACCGTGACCGTCACAATGGGTTCACGGATTTCTTCAATGCGACCGACATCGGGCAGCTTGGCCGGGTTCTCAACCTGCAGCAAGGTGCCGTCGCGCAGCATGACCTCATAGACCACGGTCGGCGCCGTCGTGATGAGGTCCATGTCGTATTCGCGCTCGAGCCGCTCCTGCACGATATCCATGTGCAGCAGCCCCAAAAAGCCGCAGCGAAACCCGAAACCCAGCGCCTGTGACACCTCAGGCTCAAACTGCAGGGCAGCGTCGTTGAGCTTGAGCTTTTCGAGGGCATCGCGCAGCGCCTCGTACTGATTGGCCTCGACCGGATACAGGCCGGCAAAGACAGAGGGCTTGACTTCCTTGAAACCAGGCAAGGGCACTGGCGCAGGGACGCGCTCCAGTGTGAGCGTGTCACCGACCTTGGCGGCATCGAGCTCCTTGATCCCGGAGATCACGAAACCGACCTCGCCCGCGCTGAGATGTTCGCGCGGCGTGGACTTGGGAGTAAAGACACCGAGGTGTTCGCACAGCACCGACGCCCCGGTCGCCATCATGCGAATGCGGTCCTTGGGCTTGAGCACGCCATTGACCACACGCACCAGCATCACCACGCCAACGTAATTGTCGAACCAGGAGTCGATGACCAAGGCCTGCAAAGGCGCCGTCGTATCGCCTTTGGGAGGTGGCACCCGAGCCACGATGGCCTCGAGGATGTCATCGATGCCCATGCCGGTCTTGGCACTGGCCGGAATCGCGTCGGTGGCGTCAATGCCGATCACGTCTTCGATCTCGGACTTGGCCTGCTCCGGATCGGCCTGAGGCAAGTCCATTTTATTGAGCACAGGCACGACTTCAACACCGAGCTCGATGGCGGTGTAGCAGTTCGCCACGGTCTGCGCCTCAACACCCTGCGAGGCATCGACCACCAGCAGCGCGCCTTCGCAGGCCGACAGCGAGCGGCTCACCTCATAAGAGAAGTCGACATGCCCGGGGGTGTCGATCAGGTTCAGGAAATAGTCCTGACCATTTTTGGCGCGGTAACGCAGCGCGGCGGTCTGTGCCTTGATGGTGATGCCGCGCTCGCGCTCAAGGTCCATCGAGTCGAGCACCTGCTCGGACATCTCGCGATCGGACAAGCCCCCGCAGCGCTGAATCAAGCGGTCTGCCAGGGTCGACTTGCCATGGTCGATGTGGGCGATGATCGAAAAATTACGAATGTTCTGCACGACAGGGCGCGGCTGGAGGTAACCCAGCATGATAGCTGATCATTCGACAGGCCCCAGGACAGAATTCCTGGGGCTTTTTTGCCCAGGCGCTCAGGGTGCAGCTGGGGGAATAGGTACAAAGCGGGCACTATCACCACGACGGACCAGCATCACATGGGTCTTGCTGCGATCCAGCTTGGCGACCTGCTCGTTGAATTGTTTTGCGCCCGGCACATCCTGGTTGTTGAGCGACAGGATCAGATCACCCTGGCGAATGCCAGCCCGGGCTGCCTGCCCTTCCGCTGCATCCACCTGTACCCCGCCCTTGACCCTCAACTGACTCTTGCGTTCCTCGGAAAGATCGGACACGACCAGCCCCAGTGCATTCGGGACAACAGCAGCCTGACCGCCCTGCCCTGGCTGACCTGAGGAGCCGCCGCGGCCTGGACCTGAACGGGCCTGGGCTTCCGGCATCATTTCCGCGACCACCACGTTGATCTCGCGCTGTGCGCCCTTGCGCCAAACTTGCAACGCCACCCGGGATCCCGGCCGGGTATTGCCGACCAGGCGCGGCAGATCGCTCGAGCGGTCAATGGGTTTGCCATCAAAGCGAAGGATGATGTCGCCGACCTCAAGACCAGCCTTCTCGGCAGGACCCGCTGCCTCGACACTGCGCACCAAGGCGCCCGCTGCGCGACTGAGGCCCAGAGGCTCGGCCACATCCTTGGTGACCTCGGCGATTCCCACGCCGATCCGGCCCCGCGTCACCCGCCCGTTGCTCTTGAGCTGGTCAGCCACCCGCATGGCCTCGTCAATCGGAATGGCAAAGGAGATGCCCATGAAGCCACCGGTGCGGCTGTAGATCTGGGAATTGATCCCGACCACCTCGCCACGCATGTTGATCAGCGGCCCACCCGAATTGCCAGGATTCACCGCGACATCGGTCTGAATGAAAGGAAGGTAATCGCCCGTGTCTCGCCCCTTGGCTGAAACGATGCCCGCGGTGACCGTATTTTCGAGCCCGAAGGGCGAGCCGATGGCGAGCACCCATTCGCCCACCCGAAGCCGCGCTGGATCACCAATCTTCAATGACGGAAACCCGTTGCCTTCGATTTTGACCAGAGCAACATCGGTGCGGCGATCGGAGCCGATGAGTCTTCCGCGGACCTCCCGCTTGTCGGTGAGGGTGACGTAGATTTCGTCAGCCCCCTCCACCACGTGGTGGTTGGTCAGAAGCAAGCCGTCTGCACTGATCAGAAAGCCAGACCCGACCCCGCGCTGCACTTCGCCACCGCCCTCGCCACCGCGCCCGCGGGGCGCCGGTCCCTGACGGGGGGGCATGAAGCGGCGAAAGAATTCGTAGAAGGGGTCATTTTCATCAAGACCTTCAGGCATCGCCGGCGGATTGTTGGCGCTGCCCCCACCCGAGCGCCCACGCTCTGTAGTGCGGATGTTGACCACCGCAGGCCCCGCACGCTCGACCAGATCAGCAAAGTCGGGCAGGTCGCGGGCCAGCGCCAGCGGCGATACCAAAGCGAGCGCTGCAGAAACAGGAACGGCAGCA
>JBEELY010000256.1:0-6416 GCA_041167925.1 Pseudomonadota bacterium
GCTGACGCAGTGGGTGCCGTGCTGGCCAGGGGAGGGCCGACCGAGCGCGAGCCCGGCGGACCCGCGCGTTTTGCTGTGGGTGATGCGGTCTGCACCCGTCTCATGAATCCTTCAGGCCATACCCGGCTGCCGCGCTATATTCGAGGGCGATGTGGCCGCATCGAGGCCTTGCGTGGTGTTCACGTTTACCCTGACACGCATGCGGCGGGGCAGGGCGAGCAGGCCTGCTGGCTTTACACCGTACGATTCGAGGCTGCCGAGCTCTGGGGGCCAGACACCACCGCTGCTTCGGTACATGTGGATTGCTGGGAGCCCTATCTTGAACCCGCCCCGCGCTGAGGCAGCACCGACCGGGCCATCGACAGCGGCATTGACCGACCCGCTGCCCTGTGCCGGGCAGGGTCCTTTCGGGACGTCGGACCCTGCCCCCACGTTCGAAGAACCCTGGCAGGCCCAGATCTTTGCTCTGGTCGTGCAGGCGCATCAGGCCGGGGCATTCAGCTGGTCCGAATGGTCGGCGATGCTGGGCGAGGTGATGGCTTCAAGGTCGCCTGAGGAAGACCCATGGAGTGCCTGGCCTGCCGCCCTGGAGCGCTTGCTGGTGTCCCGGGGCATTGCCGCACCAGGGGCCTTGGTGGCCTTGCGCCAGGCTTGGCGCTTGGCCGACGAAGCGACGCCACATGGTGAACCGGTCAGCTTGAAAAGCGGTAGCCGTCGTCTTTTTGGGGGGTCCGGGCCGCGCGCGCAGGAGGCGTCGGCACCTTCGACAGAGCACGGGCGCATTCCTTGATCAGACCGGGCCCGTGATAGATCAGGCCGGTATAAATCTGGACCAGGTCGGCGCCCGCTTCAAGTTTGGCCACCGCATCAGCACCATTCATGATGCCGCCCACCCCGATGATTGGATAGCCGGGCGGCAGTGCCTGACGCAGGGCGCGGATCACGCGGTTGCTGGCCTCGCGCACTGGCGCACCCGACAGCCCTCCAGCCTCCTCGGCGTGTTCGAGTCCCTTGACGGCATCACGGGCCAGGGTGGTGTTGGTGGCGATGACGCCGTCGATGTTGTAGCGCATCAGCCGGCCGGCAATACCTTCAATCTCACTGTCATCAAGGTCGGGCGCAATCTTGAGAAGCACGGGCACCATGCGTCCATAGTCGCGATACAGCGCGTAGCGCTCGCGCGCCAGGTGTGTGAGCAGCTGATCGAGCGAGTCGCCGCTTTGCAGCTGTCGCAGATTTTTGGTGTTCGGCGAGGAAATGTTGACCGTGATGTAGTCGGCGATCGGCCAGTAGAGCTCCAGTCCCTCGAGATAATCCTTCACGGCATGTTCGATGGGCGTGTCGGCGTTCTTGCCGATGTTGACTCCGACGGGGCCTTCGAAGTCATGGGCCAGGAGGCCGCTCAGCATGGAGTCACTGCCCCGGTTGTTGAAGCCCATGCGGTTGATGAGAGCCTGAGCTTTGGGCAGCCGGAACATCCGGGGCTTGGGATTGCCTGGCTGAGGTCTGGGCGTGACCGTACCCGCCTCCAGAAAGCCAAAACCCATGGCGCCAAGCGGTCCGAGGACTGCGCCATTCTTGTCGAGCCCAGCCGCGAGACCGACCCGGTTGATGAACTTCAGACCCATGAGTTCGACCGGATCCTGTACGGTACGACCACAGGTCAAGCGCACCAGCCGCCAGCGATGCAGGTAGTTGAGGATGTCGATGACGAAGTCATGACTTGCCTCTGCAGGTAACGCGAACAGGCCGGGCCGCGCAAGGCGATAAAGCCTCATGACGCGGGCATCCTGAGCCACTGTCCGGTGATCAGTTGCTCCATGGGCTGGAAATGCGCCTTGTAGGCCATCTTGGGGCTGCCCTCGATCCAGTAGCCCAGATAAAGATAGGGCAGGCCAAGCTGACGGCACTGCGCAATCTGCCACAGCACATTCCAGGTGCCATAGCTTGCGTGCGCATCATCCGGGTCGAAAAAGGTGTAGACCGAAGACAAACCGTCATCAAGGATGTCGATGATCGAGACCATGCGCAGCACGGCCTGCTCGTCTCTGAACTCCACCAGCCGGGTATTGACCCTGCTTTGCAGCAGAAACTGCGAGTACTGGTCGCGGCTGTCCTGGTCCATGCCGCCACCCGAATGCCGGGCCGCCTGATAACGCAGATAGAGCTCGTAATGCTCGGATGAAAAGCCCAGCCGGGCGATCAGAACCTTGAGATGACCATGCCGCTTTTGCGCCCGACGCTGGCTGCGCGTGGGCGTGAACAGGCCCACAGGAACGCGCACGGGCACGCAGGCTCTGCAGCCATCGCAGTGCGGGCGATAGGTGAACACCCCGCTACGCCTGAATCCGGTTCGGACCAGTTCGCTGTAGACATCGGCATTGATGAGGTGGTTGGGCGTGGCCACCTGGGAACGTGCCTGTTGTCCGGGCAGATAGCTGCACGGATAGGGCGCTGTCGCGTAGAACTGCAGCGCGGAGAAGGGCAGTTCCTTGAGGTGGGTCATGCGTCTTCGGGGAACGTCATGCGTCGGTAGGGAACTCGGGTGCGATGGCTGTCCAGTCGGGCGGGGGAAGCCGGGTCAGCTGGCTGATCCGCTCGAGAAACTCTTTGCGCGAAATCGGCCGACCGCCCATTGACGACAAATGCGCCGTGACCTGCTGGCAGTCTATCACCGGCATCTGGTGCTGCTTCAGCAGATGAATCAGAACAGCCAGGGCACATTTCGAAGCGTCGCTTTTGCGCGTGAACATCGACTCGCCAAAGAACATGCGGCCGATCGAGACCCCATACAGACCTCCGATGAGCAGTCCATCCTCGCGGATCTCGATCGAGTGGGCCATCCCCTGCCGGTGCAGCTCGCCGTAAGCCTTGCGCACGAGCGGCGTGATCCAGGTGCCGTCCTGATCGGGTCGAGGCGCAGCGCATTCGCTCATGACCGCATCGAAGTCGGTATCGAGGCTGACTTGCCATCGGTCTTCCCTGCGCACCTTGCGCAATGTTTTGGCCAGTGACCGTGTCAGCCGGAACTCTTCGGTGAACAGCACCATGCGAGGGTCGGGCGACCACCACAGCACGGGCTGCTCCGCGCTGTACCAGGGGAAAAGCCCCTTGCAGTAAGCCTCCTGCAGACGCGCACCCGAAAGATCCCGGCCCGCAGCGACCAGGCCCTCGGGCGACTGTCGGGCCTTCTGCGCCATCGGCAGCGGGTCTTGAGGTTCGACCCAGAGCAGTGTCATGGCGGGTTGGGCTGAAAGAACAGTCTGATGTGGATCGCAGCGGACGGGGCTGGGGTGACGATCGATCCTACGGGTTCCGATCAGGGGCGGGGTGCCGGCGGGCTCCAGCGGATTTCGCTGGTATGAACGCCAAACTGGCCTGCCTTGCGATCTGCAAAGAACCACTTGAGTGTCTGGCCGACCGTGCGAAAGGCGATCTGATCCCAGGGAATCTCTTGCTCTTCGAACAGCCTGGCCTCAAGGCTCTCAGGGCCGGGCTCGAAGTCAAGATGCAGTAGCCGGGCTCGATAAAACATATGCACCTGATCGACATGGGGCACGTCGATCATCGAAAACACGCTACCGAGTTCGATCCGCGCCCCGGCTTCTTCAAGAGTTTCACGTGCGGCCCCTTCGGCGGTGGTCTCGCCGTTTTCCATGAACCCCGCCGGCAGGGTCCAGTAGCCATGCCGCGGCTCGATGGCCCGACGGCACAGCAGGACTTTGGACTCCCAGGTGGTGACCGTGCCGAGCACCATCTTGGGGTTCTGATAGTGGATGGTGTTGCAGTGATTGCAACAGTGCCGCATGCGGTTGTCGCCCTCCGGCACCTCGAGCACCACGGCCTGGCCACAGCTGGAGCAAAATTTCATCGGGATCCCTCGCGAAGGCCAGAGTATGCCGCAGGCTTGCTTAAGGCATGCCGCGGTCGGGCTGACGGAATGGGTGTGATGTGCTACTATCTCGTTCTTCCAGGCGCGGGGTGGAGCAGTCTGGCAGCTCGTCGGGCTCATAACCCGAAGGTCGCAGGTTCAAATCCTGCCCCCGCAACCAGCAAGCCTGTGTGCACAGGCCGAGCAGGGCGTCTGAAGCGACATGGTGATTGACATCTTTCCAGTCACATTGCCTTGAGTTGTGTGATCAGATTGGTGGCTGTATCCTCGGCCTTCAGTTAATCAGACAAGCGCGAATGCGTTCCGAGTGTCTGCACATGCCGCGCCGTTCCAAGCGCGGCGCTATCCCAGGCCCATGAGGCCGGGCCCGATCGGGTGTCCACCGTTCTCGATTGAAGGTCAGGCCCTGGCTTCAGATCCGAGAGCGAGGCGTCGGACCCACGCCTTTCCGTCTGATCAACGCCTTTTCGGTTCGACGCTTTGCGTTTTCACAAATTCGCGCCATGAATACCGCGCAAGCCAAGCGCATCATCGAGGCCGCCCTCTTGTGTGCCCCGCAGCCCCTTGCGGTAGCGGAGCTGCGTCGCCTGTTCGCTGAGGATTTCGAGATCGGCGCAGACACGGTGCGCACCCTGCTTGAGGAATTGCAGGCCGACTGGCATGACCGGGGGGTCCAGCTGATTCCTTTGGCTACAGGCTGGCGTTTCCAGAGCGCGCCTGACATTTCCCGCTACATCGAGCGGCTCAACCCCGAGCGTCCGCCCCGCTATTCGCGTGCGGTGCTCGAAACGCTGGCCATCATCGCCTACCGTCAGCCGGTCACCCGGGGCGATATCGAGGAAGTGCGCGGCGTCACCGTGTCATCCCACATCATCAAGAGCCTGGAAGACCGGGGCTGGATTGAGGTCATCGGCACCAAAGACGTCATCGGTCGGCCCTCGCTGTTTGCGACCACGCAGCAGTTTCTCGATGACCTGGGCCTGCGCAGCCTGAGCGAACTGCCTTCCCTCGATGCTGATGCGTCTTCCGTCGATGCCATCGGCCAGCGGGCGATCGACTTTGATACCACCCTTAACGCGCAGGCCGTCTTGCCCCTTGAGCCGGTGGTTGAAACCGATGCACTGGCTGCGATCGCAGCGGCCTCCTTGTCTGAAGCATCGCCTGAAGCTCCGTCCGAAGCACCTTCCGAAGCACCTTTCGAAGCACCATGAACGAACACGATCGCCCTGCACCGTCTCACCCCGCGGCCTCTGCACCAGAGTCTGGTTTCGCCTCGCCTGGCTCTGGGGCCTCGGCTCCGGTGGAGAGGGGCCTGCCTCCCGATGCTGTGCCGTCCGAGGCGAGCGGGTCTGACACAGAGGGGCAGGGGCGCCGCGGTGGCCGCGGAAAATGGGGCCGCAGGCGTGGTCCTCGCAACAAGGGGTCTGCAGCATCCGGCGGCGAGATCGGGACTCACGACGCCAGTGACGCGGAGGCTGGCTCAGCACCAGGCGAGGCAAATGCGGCGCATGGTGAGGCCGGCCAGCAAGCCGACCGGGCCCGTCGCAGGCCTCGGGGGCGTGGCGAAGAGCGCCAATCCGACCGACGCTCCCGAGATGGTGCAGCCCGGGATCCCGACCAGGCCGTGCCTTTTTATGCCCGAGAGGCGCCCGTGGGCTTGCAGGCGACCGATCCACGCCGGCGTCACGCCCGCGCGCCTGAAGGTCTTGATGATGAGGACATGCCCAAGCTGCACAAGGTGCTGGCCGACGCGGGCATCGGGTCGCGGCGCGACATGGAGGAACTGATCATTGCAGGCCGCGTGTCGGTCAACGGTCAGCCTGCGCATGTCGGGCAGCGTATTGGTGCGAACGATCTGGTGCGTATCAATGGCAAGCCCATTCGGCGCCGGCAGCAAAAGCCGGCGACCAAGGTCCTGCTCTATCACAAGCCGCCCGGCGAGATCTGCAGCCGTGATGATCCTGAACAGCGAGCTTCGGTCTTTGACCGCCTGCCCAGACTCAAGGGGCAGCGATGGGTGGCGGTGGGGCGGCTTGATTTCAATACCGAGGGTCTGCTGATTTTTTCGACCTCCGGCGAACTCGCCAACCTGCTAATGCATCCTCGCTTCGGCTGGGATCGGGAATACGCGGTCCGCATCCTGGGGCGCATCGATGACGAACTGCGCGAGCGCTTGCTGGCGGGTGTCCCGCTGGATGATGGCATCGCTTCGTTCACCGGTATCGAAGATGTTGGCGGCGATGGTGCCAACCACTGGTACCGGGTGTCGATTGGCGAAGGGCGTAATCGTGAGGTCCGGCGCATCTTTGAATCGGTGGGCCTGGTGGTGTCGCGTCTGGTTCGTATTCGCTTCGGCCCGGTGGCGCTGCCCCCGGCCTTGCATCGGGGCCGTTGGGTCGAATTGCCGCCGGTCGATGTGGCCGTGCTCAGTCGCCTGCTTAAGCAGGCCGGCAAGGATGCGCCAGCAGGCGCCCCGGGCAGTGAGACCCCTGAAGATGCAGGGGAACCGCATGTGAATGGCGCA
>JBEELY010000009.1:0-2701 GCA_041167925.1 Pseudomonadota bacterium
GGTCGGGAGGCAAGAACAATACGTTGGTTCATGGTCATGACAGGGATCCTGATCAGGCGATTTCAAACAGACCGGCGGCACCCATGCCGCCGCCGATACACATGGTGACCACGCCCAGGCGGGCCTTGCGACGCTTGCCTTCGATCAGCAGGTGCCCGGTCAGGCGCTGACCCGACATGCCATAGGGATGACCCACAGCGATGGCGCCGCCGTTGACATTGAGCTTGTCGTTGTCGATGCCCAGATGATCGCGGATGTAGAGCACCTGAACGGCAAAGGCTTCATTGAGCTCCCACAGGTCGATGTCCGAGACCTTCAGGCCATGGCGCTTGAGCAGCTTGGGAATGGCGTAAATCGGTCCGATGCCCATTTCGTCGGGCTCGCAGCCCGCAACGGCAAAGCCACGAAACACGCCAAGAGGCTGCAGCCCCCGGCGCTCGGCCAGGCTGCGCTCCATGATGACGCAGGCGCCGGCGCCGTCCGAGAACTGGCTGGCATTGCCCGCAGCGATGACACCGCCCTGAACGGCCGGCTTGATCTGAGACACCCCTTCGTAGGTGGTGTCGGCGCGAATGCCCTCGTCGCGATCGAGTACCACCTCCTTGAGGGTCTCGGTGCCGGTCTGCTTGTCGATCACCTTGGTGGTCACCGTGACCGGTACGATTTCATCGCGGGTCTTGCCTGCTGCAGCCGCAGCCGAGGCGCGCTGCTGGCTTTGCACGCCATAGCGATCCTGCAACTCGCGGGCGATGTTGTAGCGTTTGGCCACACATTCTGCGGTCTGCAGCATCGGCCAGTAGATCTCGGACTTGTTGGCCTTGAGCCAGGGGTCGATCAGGCTATGGGTGTTCATTTCGTTCTGCACGAGCGAAATGGACTCCACGCCCCCGGCAACATACACATCGCCCTCGCCTGCCATGACGCGCTGCGCAGCCAGCGCAATGGTCTGGAGACCGGAGGAGCAGAAACGGTTGACTGTGACGCCCGACACGCTGACCGGCATGCCAGCCCGCAGGGCAATCTGGCGGGCGATGTTCTGGCCGGTGGCGCCTTCGGGATTGGCGCATCCCATGATGACGTCTTCCACCTCGGCGGCATCAACCTGGGCACGCTCGAGCGCGGCCTTGACCACGGCACCGCCCATGGTGGCGCCATGGGTCATGTTGAGGGCGCCCTTCCAGGACTTGGCCAGACCGGTGCGGGCGGTAGAAACGATAACGGCTTCACGCATGATGATTTCCTGATGAATGGTGACCGATGGCGGCAGCGCTTAAAAGTTCAGCCGCCGAGCGATCAGCCGTTGAAGGATTTGCCCTCAGCCGCCAGACGGGCCAGCAGGGGCGCGGGTTTCCAGAAGTCGGGATCGGCATTGGGGTTGGCCGCAAAGCCAGCCATGATCTCGACCACCTTGGGCAGGCCCAGTGTGTCGGCGTAGAACATGGGGCCGCCACGGAAGCGGGCCAGGCCATAGCCGGTGAGGTAGATGATGTCGATGTCGGAGGCGCGCAGCGCGATGCCTTCGTCGAGCAACTGGGCACCCTCATTGACCAGCGCCAGCACCAGCCGGTTCACGATCTCCTCGTCACTGATCTGACGCGGGGTGATGCCCAGACGCGCACGTTCCTTGACCAGCAGATCCTCAACCACCGGCGAAGGATAGGCGGTGCGATCACCCGCCTTGTAGTCGTACCAGCCAGCCGAGGTCTTCTGGCCATAGCGCCCGAGCTCGCACACCAAATCCGCAGTTTTGCTGTAGCGAAGGTCGGGCTTCTCAAGATAGCGACGCTTGCGGATGTACCAGCCGACGTCATTGCCAGCCAGATCGGCCATGCGGAAGGGCCCCATGGAAAAACCCCAGCGCTCCACAGCCCCATCGACCTGCTGCGGCGTGCAGCCCTCTTCAAGCAGGAAGCCTGCCTGACGCGAGTACTGCTCGATCATTCGGTTGCCGATGAAACCATCGCACACACCGGCCACCACGCCCACCTTGCGAATCCGCTTGGACAGGCTCATGGTGGTGGCAAGAACATCCTTGCCAGTCTTGGCGCCGCGCACGATCTCGAGCAGGCGCATGACATTGGCCGGCGAGAAGAAGTGTGTGCCGATGACATCCTGCGGGCGTTTCGTGAAGCCCGCGATGCGATCGACATCCAGGGTGGAGGTGTTCGAGGCCAGGATGGCGCCCTGCTTCATGGTGGCATCGAGGGTCTCGAAGACCTTTTGCTTGACCTCCATGTCTTCAAACACCGCCTCGACCACGATATCGGCCTGGGCAATGTCGGCGTAGGCCAGGGTGGGCGTGATGAGCGCCATGCGCTGCTCCACCTCGTCCTGGGTCATGCGCCCTTTCTTGGCCGTGTTCTCGTAATTGCGCCGAATGGTGGCAACGCCCCGATCCAGAGCCTCTTGCTTCATCTCGAGCAATGTGACCGGGATGCCTGCATTGATGAAGTTCATGGTGATGCCGCCGCCCATGGTGCCGGCACCAATGACCGCCGCGGTCTTGATGGGGCGCTGCGGGGTGTCTTCGGGCACATCGGGAATCTTGCTTGCGGCACGCTCTGCAAAGAAGGCATGTCGCAGGGCCTTGGAGCTCACCGAGACGATCAGCTCACCAAAGAGGGTGTGCTCGACCTTCATGCCTTCTTCAAAAGGCTTCTTGACCGCCGCCTCGACGCACTCGAGGCACTTCATGGGCGCG
>JBEELY010000415.1:0-11399 GCA_041167925.1 Pseudomonadota bacterium
TTGAATTCTTCGACCGAGTTGGTCACTGCCTTGTCAACCAGCTGAAGAGGCAGGGCGCCCCGCTGGGCGAGCTGCTCGATCATCTTGATGTTGGGTCTCGAGGACTCCGAGTCGCAGGCCAGGATGGCGAAAGAGCGCGCCTTGGGCACCAGTCGCTTGAGCAGGTCCAGGCTTTCCTTGTGATACCCCGATTGCCAGACACCCGTGACGTTGCGGCCAGGTGCGTCCATGCTGTCGACCAGTCCGTACTTGAGCGGCAGTCCATTGATACCCCAGAACACCACAGGGATGGCTGTATCGAGCAGTTGGCCTCCGATGTAGCGCGCTGCGTTGTCATCACCGAGCAGGACCACATCGGGCTTGAATGCACGCAGCGCAGTCATGATGCGCGCGGTGGCGCTGGCCATGTCGGCCCGACTGTCCTTGCGCTTGGTGTCCATCCAGTCTTTGCGGATGATGGCGCGCGAGCTCTCGGTTGCATCGTTGATGGCCAGCTGACTGGCCTGGGATTCGTTGTCGATGTAGCCGTATTTGAGCAGCGCCGCACCGATGCCTTTCTGGGTTGATTGCGACCAGAGGTAAGCGCGGTGGTAACTGCTGACGATGAAGATGCGCTGTTTGCGCTTGGGCTGGGCCAGCACAACCATCGGCGTGATTGGTACGCTGCCGACGACACAGGCCAGTCCGGATTGCAAAAGAGTGCGACGCTGCATGGCTTAGACCTTTTTGCGCGCTCGCCACGCATCGAAGATCTTGTTGGCCTGACCCGAATACATTTTGAGCGACTCCTCCGGGCTGAGGCGGCCACTGGCTGCATCGGCAAACATGCGCGGAATCAGCCAACCTTTCCAGATTTCGTCGATTGCGCCGTTGGCATAGCCGGGGTAGCCCACATTGACGGTCCAACGATCCGCATCGGTGAAGATGGCGTACTTGTTTGGCGGAGTGGCTTTTTTGTCGACTGCGACCAGTTGCTTGAGATCGGGCACGAGTTGCGGAAAGGTGGGGAAGTTGTAGAACTCACTGGCCAAAAAGGCATTGCGGGATTCTGCAGTCAGATCGACCAGAAACTTCTTGGCTCCGTCGATGTTGCGCGCAAATTTCCAGATGACATAGGCATTCATCAGATGCATGACGCCCACCTGCGTGACCGGTCCTTTTGCAGGTTTGCCCAGGGAAATCTTGTCTGCGATCTGGATGCGCTCGTTTTCTCCAGTGCGCGTGACCGAGATTGCGTTCAGTGTCAGCGGGCCCTTGCCCGCCAGCATCAGGCGGTTATTTGACGAAGCATCCCAGGAGAAGATCTCGTCGGTCATGGTTTCGGTGTAGAGCGCCTTGGCAAAACGCAATGCCTCAAGGGTCTGCCTCGAATCCAGGTTTGGCCGCCCCTCTGCGGTCTGTTCCGAACCTCCAAAGCAATGAAGAATGGAGCGCAATGCCATGCTGCTGTCGAGTTCATCGGACATGCCGATGCCGACCGGGATCCTGTGCCTTTGCATGATGCGCCTGCCGCCCTCGCGAATGGCATCCCAGGAGTCGGGCACCACACCCACGTCGTCCCAAAGATCCTTGCGGTAATTCACCGGATCGGGCACGTAGCTGTCTGAAAAACCGAAGTATTTTTTTGTCACCGGGTTGTAGGTGCTCTTCATCGCGATCTCGAGCGGCTTGCCGAAGCGCTTCTCGCATTCGGTGTAGATATCGCGGTGATCGATCACATGATCTTCATAAGAAGCCGGCGGGGACAGGAACATGCACAGGTCATGCCCCTGCTTCTTGGTGATTTCGGCTGACGCACGGCTTTCGATACTGGTCATGCCGACATTGGTGACGATGACCTCGGTGTTGTTCTTTTCGCCCCATTCCTTGACGAATTTCTTGTTGAACCACTCGTCAAACGCTGGAACGAAATGATTCCACTGCATGACCTTCAGCGATTTTCTTGCTGATCCTTGTGCGGCAGCGGGCTGTATCAAGCCCATGCCAGGCGCTGCGGCGGCAAGGCTGGCGTTCGCGGTGCTCTGGATCCACTGACGACGTGCGTTAGGTTGTTTCATTTTCGTGTCTCGAGTGTCTGGGTTGCGTCAGGCTTGTGCCAAGACTATCCCAGGCAAGCGCTGGTCGCATTCGCTTCCAGCAGGGTACTGCCGATTTGAATCAGAAAATCCGAGACAATTTACAAGGCAGTCACAAATCCGTGCGTGCCGTGCATGCCGTTCGGCCCGAACGTGCCGATCCGCTGGAATGCTGCTCATGATGCATGCGTGCCTCGTTCTTTCCTGGCAGGCTATGATCATCGCCAAGAGCCCATGAGCGACTGGGTGAAAAACAAGGGGCAAGCGGCGGAGCAGTCCGGTTCATGGATCGTTCTCAACAAGCCCCGGGGAGATGGAAATGTCCGATCAGCACGTGTCCGTCGACGTTGTCGACGGCGTCATGACGCTCACACTGAACCGACCCGACAAGCTCAATGCCTATACGGCGCGCATGGGGCGGGAACTCACCGCGGCCTTTCGCCAGGCCGATGCCGATGATGCCGTGCGCGTGGTAATCGTGACCGGCGCTGGCAAGGGCTTCTGTGCAGGCGCCGACATCTCGGCGGGTGCCGACGCCTTTGGCAACTCGCAGTCGGACAACATGTTTGCCCGCACCGGGCAGGCGGGTGGCTCCAAGCCGGATAGCTTCATTGAGGCGATCTTCGAGTGTCGCAAGCCCTCGATTGCCGCCATCAATGGCGCTGCGGTCGGTGTGGGCCTCACACTCACCCTGCCCATGGATATCAGGCTCGCGTCAAGCAGCGCCAAATTCGGCGCAGTCTTCACGCGTCGCGGGCTGGTGCCAGAGGCGGCCAGTGCCTGGTTTCTTCCCCGCATCGTGGGTCTGCCTCAGGCCTTGCGCTGGTGCTACTCCGGACGGGTGTTTGATGCGCAAGAGGCGGTCCGAGGCGGTTTAGTTGAGGGCCCCGTCGCACCGGAAGACCTGCTCGACCGTGCCCGTGAGATTGCCCGCGAAATCGTGGATCACACTGCCCCGGTTTCGGTGGCTCTGACCCGCCAGATGCTCTGGCGTTTGGCCGGCGAGGCGACTCCAGCGGGTGCGATGGCAGTCGATGCCGAGTTCAACCGTTTGCTGGGCGCGGGCCCGGATGTGCGTGAGGGCGTGAGTGCCTTCTTCGAGAAACGGGCGCCGCGCTTTCCTGGCAAGGTGAGCAGCGACATGCCTGAAGGCTATCCCTGGTGGAAATGACTGTGCAGGCGCCTGAACAACAGGGCGACGCGTCATTGGGGGCGAGTGACCCTGCGCGATTGCTACCGAGACTGGCCCGTGCAATGGCCCGTGCTCTTCCTGGCGTGGAATCGGTGGATGGCTTGCGACGCCTGTCCGCTGGTGCCACGTTGGAGACTTGGTCCTTTGATGCCGTCGCTGCGCAAATGCGCTGGCCCCTGATCCTGCGTCGTGCTCCGGGCGGCGTGAGTGCGGCCCGCACATTGTCGCTGGCCGACGAGGCCGCCGTGGTGCGTGCCCTGCATGCCACCGGGGCGATGGTGCCCGAGGTGGTCTGGACCCTGCAGCCCGAGGATGACCTGGGCGACGGTTTCGTGATGATCCGCATTGATGGCGAGACCATTCCGCGCAAGATTCTCAGGGATGCCGTCTTTGCCGAGGTGCGGCCCAGGCTGGTCGCTCAGTTTGCCGAGGTGGCCTGGAGCCTGCACCGGATCGATACTGCTGCACTGCCGCCCGCGCTGCCTGCTTGCGGAGTGCTCGAGACGCTTGCCGTGATGCGTTCGCGTACCGAGGCGCTTCCCACGCCGCGCCCCGTTTTTGAACTGGCGCTTCGGTGGCTTGAAGATAACGCGCCTGCCGAGCCTCCGGCGCCTTGTCTGGTGCATGGGGACTACCGGCATGGCAACGTCATCATTGGTCCTGAAGGCATCCGGGCCGTGCTTGATTGGGAGATCGCGCATCTGGGCGACCCGATCGAAGATCTGGCCTGGCTGTGCGCCCCGCCCTGGCGCTTTGGGGTGCTCGACAAGCCCGCAGGCGGACTCGGCGGGCGTGACGAACTACTCGCCGCGTACGCGCGGGCCAGTGGTGCGACAGTTGACCCGATGCGATTCAGATACTGGGAAATGATGGCCAGCCTGCGCTGGGGCGTGGGTTGCGCAAGCATGCTCGAGTGGTTCCGCAGCGGACGCAATCGCACGGTGGAGCGGGCGATGATCGTGCGCCGCGCCTCAGAGAACGAAATGGACCTGATGCGGCTACTTGCCGGTCGGGTCTGAACCAGGAGCCGACATGCTCGACGCCCCCAGCCCTGCAGAAATACTGGATGTGGTCGCGAAGATGATTCGTGATGACTTCATCCCTAAGCTGCCGCCCGATGCCGTCTTTCATGCCCGGGTGGCGGCCAATGCGATCGATCTGGTGCGAAGACAGCTCGAACAGGGCGATGCCCTTGAGACCGCGTCGCTGGAGCGCCTGCAGCGGCTGCTTGGCCACAGCGGCCCGGCTGAGACGCTCGAGCGCGAGCTGTGTGAGCGCATCCGGGATCGCAGCCTGAACATGAGCACGCCGGGTCTCATTGAACACCTGATGGCCGATACCCTGGCCAAGATGTCGATTGATCAGCCTAGCTACGCGAGCTACAAGGCCGAAGTCGGACAGCCCTGATTCGTGGGCTACGCATCATGAACATTGAGCATCGAATGACGAGCATCGAATAACGAACAGCACACAACGACCCAACACCCCATTCAGGAGGAGCGCACAGCATGGATTTCAATCTGCCCCAGGACCTGGTTGAGTTTTTGAAAAACCTCGACCGTTTCATCGATCAGGACATCCGGCCCCTGCAGGCTCAGGACGACAACGAACGCTTCTTCGACCATCGGCGCGAATGGGCGCGAACCGATTTCGAAGCAGGTGGCTTGCCGCGCCATGAGTGGGAGGCCCTGCTGGTGGAGTGCAAGAAGCGGGCCGACAAGGCTGGCTTCTGGCGCCTGTCGCTGCCCCGCGAATACGGCGGCCAGGAGATTGGCAACCTCTGGATGGCCGTCATCCGTGATCATCTGGCCCAAAAGGGTCTGGGCCTGTTCAATGATCTGCAAAACGAGCATTCGGTGGTCGGCAACTTCCCGGTCATCGTCATGTTGCGCGACTTCGGTTCACCCGCCCAGAAAGAAAAGTTCATTCATGGGCAGTTGAACTTCACCACGCGCATCACCTTCGGTCTGACCGAGCCCAACCACGGGTCAGATGCCACCCACATGGAAACCCGCGCGATCCGTGAAACCCGCAATGGCGTGTCGGGCTGGCTCATCAATGGCGAAAAGATGTGGACCACCGGCATGCATGTGGCCACCCATTGCGCCCTGTTTGCCCGCACCACGGGCAAGCCCGGCGATGCACTGGGCATCACCTGCTTTCTGGTGCCGACCGAAACGCCCGGGGTCAAGGTCGAGGAATACCTCTGGACCTTCAACATGCCCACCGACCATCCGCGTGTGAGCTTCACCAATGTCTGGGTTCCGGATGATGCGATGTTCGGCTCCGAGGGCGCAGGCTTGCCGCTGGCGCAGTCCTTCGTGCACGAAAACCGCATCCGCCAGGCCGCAAGCTCACTCGGCGCAGCGCAGTTCTGTGTCAATGAGAGCGTGAAATACGCCCGTGAACGCGCACCCTTCGGCAAGGCGCTGGCCACCAATCAGGCGATCCAGTTTCCGCTGGTTGAACTGGCCACGCAGTGCGAAATGCTGCGCCTGCTCATTCGCAAGACGGCCTGGGAAATGGATCAGATGCCGCATCCTGAAGTGGAGAAGAAGCTCTCCGATAAGGTCTCGATGTGCAACTACTGGGCTAACCGCCTGGTTTGCGAAGCCGCTGACCGCGCAATGCAGGTCCATGGAGGTATCGGCTACTCGCGGCACAAGCCCTTCGAGCATATCTACCGCCATCACCGCCGCTACCGCATTACCGAGGGTTCCGAGGAAATTCAAATGCGCAAGGTAGCAGGCTTTCTGTTCGGCTATATGGGTCCGAACAAGCACTGAGCGTTTTCTTGGAGAGGGTTGTGATTCCTGCCGGCTTCATGCCCATGGACGACAGCATGGGCTTCATGGCTCTGAGTGGGCCGTTCTATTGGCGTGAGCATGCAGGCGGCGGCTATGAGTACGGCTTCATGAGCGACGAGCGTCATGCCAATCCCAACCGCGTCCTCCATGGCGGGGCACTGACCACTTTTGTGGATACCCTGTTGGGGCATGCCGTGGTCAGAGCGAGTGGTCGGCCCTGCGCAACGATCGCCCTGAATTCCCAGTTTGTTGCGGGTGCACCGATCGGACAGTGGATCAGTGGTCAAGCCCGTCTGCAGAAGCTCACCCGTTCCCTAGCCTTCATTGAGGGCGAGGCACGTGCGGGAGATACGCTGCTCATCACTTGCACGGCCATCTTCAAGGTGTTCTCGGATGAACGTTGAGGTACTCAGGCCCGAGGTGTCTTCCGGGCGGACGGATCAACGCTGGGGTGGCGCATGCTATCCAGGACTCGACGGCCGCATCGCCGTGGTCACGGGGCATCGCGGCGGCATCGGAGCCTCGGTAGCAGCGCTACTGCAGCATCAGGGATGCACTGTGCTCGGGTTTGATCTGCCCGATGCGGATCTGGGCAATCTGAGCGCGCTGGAGTCATTGGCCGCCTCGCTGGTCGCGCAGCATGGCGCGCCCCGCATCCTGGTCAACTGTGCCGGCATCACCCATCTGGGCACCGTGACCGAGACCGAACTGCCCGTGCTGCAGCAGGTCTTCACCGTGAATTTCTTTGCGCCCTTTCTGCTCATGAAAGCCTTGATTCCCGCGATGGTGGGTGCAGGCGGCGGGGCGATTGTCAACATCGCCTCGGATCAGGCGTTGGTCGGTAAGCCCGCCAGTGCCGCCTATGGGGCCAGTAAGGCTGCATTGGCACAGTTGACCCGCAGCGCCGCACTCGACTGGGGCGTGCACGGGGTACGTATCAACTGCATTGCACCGGGCAGTACCGATACCGCCATGCTTCGCGATGTCATGCGACAGCTTGCCGCGCGAGCAGCAGGCACTCAACCAGATGCATCCGCCGCGTCAGGATCGGGTGCGCAGGCGGGCTTTGCCCCGAGCAGTGTGCCGCTCGGCCGCATGGCGCATCCTGATGAAATGGCGCAGGCGGTGGCTTTTTTGGCCTCTGAAGCGGCCTCTTACATCACCGGCGTGGTCTTCCCGGTCGATGGTGGGTTTACTGCAGCCTGATCCGTTTGCCCGCCTGTCCCATCCCATGGCGACGAGCCCCTGATTTATGACGACCTCCTTCTCAACAAACGCATCGGCACAAAGAACAGTCGTCATCACCGGTGGCACGCGGGGTATTGGCCTGGCCACGGCCCAGGCCTTCGCAGCGCTAGGCGATCGGGTGTTCGCCCTCGGGCGATCGAGGCCTTCCGCGCTTCCCGACTATCTGGTCTTTGTGCGCTGTGATGTCACCGATCCGGTCTCCGTACAAAAGGCCTTTGGCACGATCCGCGCCAGCGCGCCACAGATCGACGTTTTGGTCAATAGCGCAGGTTTAGCGGGTGGCGATTCCATGGATGATCCCGATGAGGCCGCGTTTCAGGCCATCATCGATTCGAACCTCACTGGCACCTGGCGTTGCACCGCTGCGGCCTTGCCCGCCATGCGCTCTGGCGGTCGGATTGTTTGTGTGAGCAGTGTGCTTGGCCTGAAGGCGGTGCCCGATCAGATCGCCTACACGGCGGCCAAGCACGGCGTCATCGGGCTGATGAAAAGCCTGGCACTGGCCCTGGCGCCCAGAGGCATCACCGTCAATGCCGTCTGTCCGGGTTGGGTCGAGACCGACATGGCTCGCAGCCGCTTTGAGGAGCTCGGGATCACGGCAGCCCAGGCAGCGCAGGGCGTGCCCTCTGGAAAGATCGTCCAACCAGCGGAGGTTGCCGCGCTCATCCTGCAACTGGCCGAGCCTGGTTTGGCCAATCTCACCGGCCAGGCGATCGCGCTGGATGGTGGCGTGAGCGCGGGCTAGCTCCTATCCGAATTCGACGCGCTTCAGATGCTTCAGATCTCGCTGGGATCAGAAGCGTTCGAAAGGACCGAGCAGGCGCCACTGGCCGAGCGGCAGATTGCCCAGAGGAATGCGCCCGATCCGGATGCGTTTCAGGCCGACCACCGTCAGGCCGACCTGTTCGCACATGCGACGAATCTGTCGATTGCGGCCCTCGCGCAGCACGAACCGAAGCTGGTCCTCGTTCTGCCAGGAGACCTTGGCGGGTTGCAGGGCGCGGCCATCCAGCGACAGCCCGTGATTGAGCAGGGCCAGGCCACGTGCATCGAGCGTCCCGTTCACGCGGACCAGATATTCCTTTTCGACGCTAGAGGCCTCGCCGATCAGATGGCGTGCAATGCGGCCATCCTGGGTCAGGACCAGCAGGCCGGTGGAATCGATGTCGAGTCGTCCGGCAGGCGCCATGCCTCGAAGCGAGAGTCGCCCATTCGACCGTGCAGGCGGAGGCTGCCGGGGGTCGATCCATTGGCGATCAGGCGTGATCAGGCGCACAGCAGGCGGATAGCGATCGTCATCGTCGGCATGCGAGACATGTCCGATGGGTTTGTTGAGGATGACGGTGAGGCGCTGCGCCTGCTGCTTGAGCGCGCCGGGCGCAAGACTCACCACCTGATGGCGCAGGGCCCGCGCACCGAGTTCGGTGACGGGCTGGCCATCGAGCAGGACCAGCCCCTGCTCGATGAAGGCGTCGGCCTCGCGTCTTGAACACAGGCCCTGTTCGGCCAGCAGCTTCGAGATACGTACGGGGCCTTCCTCATTTCCCCCTGGCTCAGGCCGCCGCGCCGTCTCATCGCCCGGCCGCTGGCCTGCCCTCGGGCCTCCTCTGAGCGGGTTCACGCCTGAAGGTCCTCAAGCATCATGGCCGCGCCCTTCTCACCGATCATGATGGTCGCGGCATTCGTGTTGGTCGAGACCATGGCCGGCATGATCGAGGCATCGATCACCCGCAGTTTTTCGATTCCTTTGACGCGCAGGCGCGCATCGACCACGGCGCGATCATCCGCTCCCATACGGCAGGTGCCCGAGGGATGGAAAACAGTGCCGCCGCGCTCACGGGCAAAGCGGGTCAGATCGGCATCGGATTTCAGGGTGTTGCCAGGCATGTACTCAAGACCAGCGCTCAGTCTTGCAAATGCGGGCTGGGCCACGATGTCCCGCAACATCTTGAGGCCCGCCACCAGCGTGCGGGTATCGTGGTCTTCTTGCAGATAATTGGCTCTGATCCGGGGCGCGGCCAGCGGGTCTGCGCTGCCGATGCGCACATGGCCGCGCGACAGCGGTCGGCACTGCGCGGCCGATGCCGAAAACCCGGAAAAGCGGTGCAGGGGGTCACCGGGCTTGTCGACGGAGAGCGGCATCACGTTGAACAGGATGTCGGCCCGGCCATTCGTGGCATGCGCTGTGGCGGCCAGGCCACCGACCTGACCCGCACCCACTGTGAGCGGGCCTCGGCCCTGCAGGGCCCATTGCAGGCCCATGCGAGCCAGTTCGACCGGATTACGCACCTGGTTGTTCAGGGAGATTCTTTCCTTGAGATGAACGATCACCCGGGCCTGGTAGTGGTCCTGCAGGTTTTCTCCAACATCGGGGGCATCGTGCACAACATCGATTCCGTGTTCGCGCAGGAGCGGGGAAGGGCCGATGCCTGAGAGCTGAAGGATCTGCGGCGATTGCAGGGCGCCCGCGGCCAGAACCACCTCGCCATCGCAAGCAATGTCTTTTGTCGTGCCCTGATGCAGCACGCGCACGCCCACGGCTCGCCCGTGCTGAATATTCACCTTCAAGACTTGCGTTTCGGTCATGACGGTGAGGTTAGGGCGTGATCGGACCGGGTCCAGAAAACAGCTGCCGGTATCGCTGCGCCAGCGTTCCCCGATCGAGAGCTGATAGGGCCCTACACCCTCCTGCTCGGCTGCATTGAAATCCTGGATGCGACGGTGGCCCGCCTGCACTGCTGCCTGCAGCCAGGCCTCGCAGGCCACATGATCATTGCGCAGGTCTGAAACCCCGAGCTCGCCCAAGGTGCCGTGATACTCGCTGGCGGGGCCCTGGTAGCGCTCTGACTTGCGAAAGACAGGCAGCACAGCCGCATGGCTCCAGCCCGGGTCGGCCGCCGCCTGCGCCCAGTCATCGAAATCCTGATGCTGACCCCGGATATAAAGCAGGCCGTTGATGGCACTGGAGCCGCCCAGCACCTTGCCGCGAGGCCAGACCATGCGTCGATCCGCGGTGCTGTCCTGCGGCTCGACTTCGAACTGCCAAGTGCGACGCGGATCATGCATGCTGCGGAAATAACCCACGGGCAGGCGCATCCAGAAACTGCGCTCGGCCGGGCCCGCTTCAATTAGCAGCACCCGTCTGCCGGGGTCGGCACTCAGGCGATTGGCAAGCACACAGCCTGCAGAGCCCGCGCCTACGATGATCAGGTCAAAACTGGATTGCACGACATCTCCCGGAGAGTGGCGCGGCTATCATGGTCGACTGCCAGCGGCACTTTCGTCCATTTCAACACAGGAACGCAGACATGACTTCGAGCGCCATTCCAGCGACTGGCAAGGCTAAGTTGCAGAACACCCAGATCCAGCTGACCGGCATGCCTCAGGGCAGGCTCACTCGCGACGTCTTCCGGGTCTGCGAAGTCCCCATGCCTCAGTGCGCTGAAGGGCAGGTGCTGGTCAGGGTCCGCGTGATTTCTCTGGATGCGGCAAACCGAGCCTGGATGCAGGGTGCAACCTACCGGTCCGCGCTCGAGGCGGGGCAGGTCATGGCGGGCGGCGCGATCGGTGAGGTGATTGAGTCGCGCGCCGAGGGCTTCGCACCCGGCGACCTGGTGTTCGGCGACATCGGCTGGCAAAGCCATGCTGTTCTGCCAGCCAGCGAGGTTCGCAAGGTGCCGCGCATTGAGCCCATCACGCATCTGCTCAGCGTCTATGGCATTGCCGGCCTGACCGCTTATTTCGGCTTGCTGCGGGTCGGCCAGCCTAAAGCTGGTCAGACCGTGGTGGTTTCGGCGGCGGCCGGATCAGTGGGCAGTCTGGTGGGTCAGATCGCGAAGATCCAGGGCTGTCGCGTGGTGGGCATTGCGGGCGGTGCGGCCAAATGCGAATGGCTGGTCAAGACCCTGGGTTTTGATGCCGCGGTTGATTACAAGGCGGGCGGTCTGTCCAAGGCCCTCAAGGAAGCAGCGCCTGACGGCATCGACGTGTATTTCGACAATGTGGGCGGCGATGTCTTCGAGGCCTGTCTGTTTCGGATGAAGCAGGGCGGGCGGATTGCCTGTTGCGGCGCGGTCT
>JBEELY010000440.1:0-4167 GCA_041167925.1 Pseudomonadota bacterium
CCGATGCGGCCCTGGTAGGCCACGGCACAGATCTCACGACCGATGACAAGCGGCGAACCGACCACATCAGCGATACGCTCGAGTTCGTTGGCACCGCGCGGTTGCGCGAGGGCAACGTCCCACCGCGGTGCCCCGCTGTTGAGTGCGAGCGCGACCAGTCGACCGCCGGGCATGCCAATGAACGCCGTACCGGGCACCACGGCGATGCCGCCTGCATTACGCAGCACCAGAGGGGGATTCTGTCGTTGGAAATTCCAAAGACGCTTGCCTGAGCCAGCCTCAAAGGCCAAGACACGATTGTCGCTTGCACGAACCACGACTGTATTGTCGGCCACCGCCGGAGCAGTGACGACCTCAGCCCCAACCGCAGCGCTCCAGAGCGCCCTGCCCTGCGCATCAAACGCGCGAAGCTCGCCATCGCGTGTTGCCACCACGGCCATGTTGCCGTCGGAGCCCACACCTGCTGTGAGCGGTTTGCCCGCCTGAATCCGCCAGGCAGGCTGCCCAGATTCGAGAGAAATTCGGGCAACCGTGCCGTCTGAGGCGGCAGCCCAAATGGACCCGGCCGCGACCACGGGAACGAAGCCCGGCCCCGAGGACGATCCCAGCGACAGGCTCCAGACCGCGGCAGGGCTCAGTGTCCCGGACGATGGGGGCAAGGGAGCCGGCCCCGGAACGGAAGACGAAAAGAGCGCGCAACCGGAGAGGAGGGCCGCCGCGAGGCCGCAAGCCAGCGCAGGAACAAACTTGCGCATGAATCAGGCCCCACCCAATGCATCGAGCTTGATTTGCACCACCGGCTTGAGCGGACTGGTCGGCTGCAATTTGTCCAGCGCCTCTTTGTAGGCGGTACGTGCCTCGGCAGGTTTGCCCTGATCAACCAGGATATCTCCGCGACGGTCAGCAAAGGCGCCGGCATGCGCGCCGGCATCAGGCACGCTGAGCAACTTGAGCGCTTCATCATGGGATTTCTCGTCGAGCAGCACTCCGGCCAGACGCAAACGGGCCAGCAAGCGATGGTCGGGATCCGACGCCTTATCGATTGCCCACTGCAATGGGGGCTTGGCAGCCTTGAGGTCACCGCCATCAAAATAGGCGCGAGCGGTCAGGAGCGCGCCCATCGATGCGTAAATGGTGCGCGGATACTTTTCAAAAAGCTCGCCTGACACCTGTTTGACCATCGACAAATCACGCGCATCGACCGCCTTGCGCAAACGCTCATGGATGGCACTGGCCTCAACCGACTGCTTCTGCTGCCACCAGCCGTACCCCCGCCATCCGGCAATCGCAATCAGCACGGCACTGACCACGGCGAGAATCACTGTGCCCCAGCGGTTCCAGAAGGCGCGCAGCGCATCAATTTGGTCCTGTTCTTGGAGATCGTAGGCCATCACGGCTTCCTGAAAAATGGTCTTGAATAGGAAATAAACACTGGCTTGGACCAGACGCAGAGGTCAGTCGGAATCTGCAACCAGCGCATCGATCAGGGTATCGGCGAGACGGTCAAGCGCCACCGGCTTCTGGCTGCCCTGGCCCTGCTCACCGGCGGGACCACGCAAGGACTTGACCATAGCCATGCCCTGCGCCGCTTCATCCTCACCGATCACCACGGCGTAGGCTGCACCACTCGCATCGGCACGCTTGAACTGCGACTTGAAGCTGCCACCGCCCGCGTGCAGGATGACCTCGAGACCGGCACTGCGCAGCGCTTCTGCCGCGCCGAATGCAAGAGGCGCCGCCTGCGGCCCCTGATGCACCACATAGACATCGCAGCCCGTGTCTCCAACCTGCACATCACACTCACGCATCAGCTCGAGCAGGCGCTCCACGCCAATGGCAAACCCGCAGGCAGGCGCCGCTTTGCCGCCCAGCATGCCGATCAGCGGATCGTAGCGCCCTCCCCCGCAGACCGTGCCCTGTGCGCCGAGCTTGTCGGTCACCCACTCAAAGACCGTTCGGTTGTAATAGTCGAGCCCGCGAACCAAACGGGGATTGATCGTGAAAGGAATGCCGATCGCCCGCAGTAGCGACTGAACACCCTCGAAATGTTCCCGAGACTCAGTGCCAAGATAATCGGACAGACGAGGTGCAGCCTCAACCAGAGCCTGCATGGCCGGGTTTTTGGTGTCGAGGATGCGAAGCGGATTGCTGTGCAGACGCCGGCGGGCATCTTCATCAAGCGCCGAGCCATGGGCTTCAAAATAGGCAATCAGCGCCGCCCGATGCTCGCGCCGCTCCTGCGCATCACCAATGCTGTTGAGTTGCAGACTGAGGCCCGAAAGGCCCAGGTCGTCCCAAAGCCGCTGGCACATGGCGATTACTTCGGCATCGATGTCGGGCCCGGCAAAACCAAGGGCCTCGATGCCGATCTGGTGGAACTGCCGATACCGTCCACGCTGAGGACGCTCGTGGCGAAACATGGGCCCGGTATACCAGAGCCGTCGGGGGCCGTCATAGAGGAGGTTGTGCTCGATGACGGCGCGCACTACGCCCGCGGTGTTCTCGGGCCGCAGGGTCAGGTGCTCGCCATTGAGCGCATCCTCGAAGGAATACATCTCTTTTTCGACGATGTCGGTGACCTCGCCAATACCTCGCTTGAAAAGCGCCGTCTGCTCCACGATAGGCGTGCGGATCTGGCGATAACCATAGCTGCGCGCCCATTGCGCGACCACATGCTCGAGATGCTCCCAGCGCAGGCTGTCACCGGGCAGCAGGTCGTTCATGCCCTTGACCCCGCTCAGGCGAACGGGCTTGACCGGGGCGCCAGTGTCAGGACTGGAACTCATGACGCAGACCCTGCAAGCGCTGCGGAAGCAGCCTGACCGTAGCGACGCTGAACGTAGTCGTCGACGATGGCCTGGAATTCTTCGGCAATCTGTTCGCCCTTGAGGGTCACGGTACGCTGACCATCGACAAACACCGGGGCGACCGGCGCTTCATCGGCACCGGGCAGCGAAATGCCGATATCCGCATGCTTTGACTCGCCTGGTCCGTTGACCACACAGCCCATGACGGCCACCTGCATGGACTCCACGCCGGGATACTGCAGACGCCAGACCGGCATCTGGGCTCTCAGATAGGTCTGGATCCGGTCGGCCAGTTCCTGGAAAAACGTGCTGCTTGTGCGACCGCAGCCCGGGCAGGCAATCACCATAGGCGTGAAGGCACGCAGCCCCATGGTCTGCAGGATTTCCTGCGCCACCACCACCTCGCGGGTCCGGTCGCCACCAGGCTCGGGCGTCAGGGAGACCCGGATGGTGTCGCCGATGCCTTCTTGCAGGAGCAGCCCAAGCGCTGCCGTAGAGGCGACAATGCCCTTGCTGCCCATGCCCGCTTCGGTCAGACCCACGTGCAGGGGATAGTCGCAGCGCCGGGCCAGCTCGCGATAGACCGCGACCACGTCCTGCACGTTGGACACCTTGGCCGACAAAATGATGCGATTGCCAGGCATGCCCAGCGCCTCGGCCTGACGAGCACTGTCGATGGCCGAAGTGACCAGCGCCTCGCGCATCACCTGGCTGGCCTCCCAGGGCGTGGAGCGCGCTGCATTGGCATCCATGAGACGGGCCAGCAGCGACTGATCCAGGCTACCCCAGTTGACACCAATGCGGACCGGTTTGTCGTGGAGGTTGGCGACCTCGATCATGCTGGCAAAGTTGCCATCACGCTTGCTTGCCGAGCCTACATTGCCCGGATTGATGCGGTATTTGGACAAGGCCTGCGCGCAATCGGGAAACTGGCTGAGCAGCTTGTGGCCGTTGTAATGGAAGTCACCAACCAGTGGCGCATCAATGCCCATGCGATCGAGCTGATTTCGCAGCGCGATCACTTCGCGCGCTGCTTCGGGCGTGTTGACCGTGACACGCACCACTTCCGACCCTGCCTGCGCAAGGGCCTTGACCTGAATCGCCGTGGCAATCGGATCCGCGGTATCGGTATTGGTCATCGACTGCACCACCACCGGTTTTCCCCCGCCGACATGAACCTCCCGACTTCCCCAGCGGATCACCACCTCACGTGTGATGCGTCGGGACTGGGGTCCGACTGGCATGGGCGCCCCACCGGAGGCGAACTGGACTTCCGAAGGAGTGCTCATGGCAGGCTGCCTTTGGCGATGTTGGTACCCGGCTGGGTGTGAGGGGCCAGGTCAATCGACTGGCCGGCGAA
>JBEELY010000032.1:0-6088 GCA_041167925.1 Pseudomonadota bacterium
AGGCATCACGCAGAGCCAGGCCTTTCTCAAAGTAGGCTTCGGGGCTGCCCGCCCAGGCCGTTGGAAAGTCGATCACGATCAGTCCCATCACGCCGCGCATGCCCATGGCCACGGTGGCGCGGGCTGCCGCGTCGGGAAAGAAATACATGTCGTTGAAGGTCGTCGTGCCGCCCAGCAGCATTTCGGCGCAGGCCATGACGGTGCCATCAAACACGAAGTCGCTGCTCACCAGCGCCGCTTCGAGTGGTCCGATGCGTTCGGCCAGCCAGCGCTCCAGCGGCAGCCCATCCGCAGCGCCGCGCAATAACGCCATGGCCGCATGGGTATGGGCATTGACTAGGCCTGGGGTGAGCAGGTGCTCATCAAGAACGGTTTCTGGCGCCCCGGGGTGGGTTTGCCGCGCCTCGGCTGTGGGCAGCACCGCTTCGATGCAACCTCCGCGCAGCACCACGCTGTGCTCGCTCAGGACCGTGCCTGAGGGCGCGACGGTTGCGATCCATCGGGGAGAAATCAGCTGCGCTTGCGCCGTGGATCCAGCGAAGGCATGCATTTCCGGGGCTGCGTGTGCATCGGTAGGGGTGGAAGGCATGGGGCGGGTGGGATGCGGGAAGGGCTCTGTGCCGGGCGCCTGGGCCAGGGTCGACTCTGGCCAAAGCTGACATCGGCCCTGTATTTCGGGGTCGAAGCCAGAAAGGATAGCCGCTTGATCTAAAATTCAAGGGTTTATCTGTTGCGTGGCCTGTATGGACTCATTCGCCAAAGAAACTCTGCCGATCAGCCTCGAAGAGGAAATGCGCCGCTCCTACCTCGATTACGCCATGAGCGTGATCGTGGGCCGGGCCCTGCCCGATGTGCGTGATGGGCTCAAGCCGGTGCACCGGCGGGTGCTCTTTGCGATGCACGAGCTCAATAACGACTGGAACCGCCCCTACAAGAAATCAGCCCGTATCGTGGGTGACGTGATCGGTAAGTACCACCCGCACGGCGACCAGTCGGTCTACGACACCATCGTGCGCATGGCCCAGGATTTTTCACTGCGCTATCTCCTGGTCGACGGCCAGGGCAACTTCGGGTCGGTCGATGGCGACAACGCTGCCGCCATGCGCTACACCGAGATTCGGCTGTCCAAGATCGCGCATGAAATCCTCGCTGACATCGACAAGGACACCGTCGACTTCGGGCCCAACTACGATGGCTCTGAGCGCGAGCCCTTGCTGCTGCCGGCTCGTATTCCCAACCTGCTGATCAATGGCAGCTCGGGTATTGCTGTGGGCATGGCCACCAATATTCCGCCGCATCATCTGGGCGAGGTGGTCGAGGGTTGTCTGCTCCTGCTGCGTCGCCCCGAGGCCTCGGTCGATGAACTGATCGAACTCATTCCCGCGCCTGACTTTCCTACCGCCGGCATCATCTACGGCGTCAATGGCGTGCGCGAGGGTTATCGCACCGGTCGGGGCCGGGTGGTGATCCGGGCGCGGACCCACTTCGAGGACATCGATCGCGGCACCCGTAGTGCGATCGTGGTCGATGAGCTGCCCTTCCAGGTCAACAAGCGCACGCTCCAGGAAAAGATCGCTGAGCTGGTCCAGGAAAAAAAGCTCGAAGGCATCTCCGACATTCGCGATGAGTCCGACAAATCCGGCATGCGGCTGGTCATCGAGCTCAAGCGCGGCGAAGTGCCCGAAGTGGTGCTCAACAACCTGTTCAAGCAGACCCAGCTTCAAGACACCTTCGGCATGAATATGGTGGCGCTGGTCGATGGCCAGCCCCGCCTGCTCAACCTGAAGCAGATGCTCGAGGCCTTTCTGTCGCATCGGCGCGAAGTGGTCACGCGTCGCACGGTCTTCGATCTGCGCAAGGCGCGCGACCGCGGCCATGTGCTCGAGGGTCTGGCCGTGGCAGTGGCCAATGTCGACGAGATGATCGAACTGATCAAGGCCTCGCCCACGCCGCCCGTGGCGCGCGAGCGCCTTCTGGCGCGCACCTGGAACCCGGGTCTGGCGCGCGACATGGTCGAGCGCGCTGGCGCCGATGCCTCGGCCTTCAAGCCACTGGGCATTGAGCCCGGTGCAGGGCTCTCGGACCAGGGCTATCGCCTGTCCGAGGTGCAGGCCCAGGAAATCCTGCAGATGCGTCTGCAGCGGCTGACCGGGCTGGAGCAGGACAAGATTCTGCAGGAATACCGCGAGGTGATCGAAACGATTGCCGATCTGCTCGACATCCTGGCCCGACCGGAGCGCATCAGCACCATCATCAGCGATGAGCTCAAGGCCATCCGCTCAGAGTACAGCGACCCCAACAAGGACCCGCGCCGCTCGCAGATCGAGCTCAATGCCACCGAGCTTGAAACCGAAGACCTGATTGCGCCAACCGACATGGTGGTCACGCTCTCGCATACCGGCTACATCAAGAGCCAGCCGGTGTCGGAGTACCGCGCACAGAAGCGTGGAGGGCGTGGCAAACAGGCCACCTCCATGAAGGAAGACGACTGGATCGACCAGCTCTTCATTGCCAACACCCATGACCACATCCTGTGCTTCTCGGACCGTGGTCGGGTGTACTGGCTCAAGGTCTGGGAGGTGCCACAAGGCTCGCGTGCCGCGCGCGGCAAACCCATCGTCAATATGTTCCCGCTGGTCGATGGCGAGAAGATCACCGTGGTGCTGCCGGTCAAGACCTTTGACGACCAGCACTTCGTGTTCATGTCCACTCGCCTGGGCACGGTCAAGAAGACGCCGCTCACTGAATTCTCGCGCCCCCTGCGCAAGGGCATCATCGCGGTCGACCTGGATGAAGGTGATTACCTGATCGGCGCCGCGGTGACTGATGGCGCGCACGACGTCATGCTGTTCTCTGATGCCGGCAAGGCCGTGCGTTTTGATGAGAACGACGTGCGCCCCATGGGCCGGGCGGCGCGCGGCGTGAGGGGCATGCATCTTGACGAGGGGCAGAACGTGATCGCCATGCTGGTGGCCGAGACCGAGACCCAGTCGGTCTTGACCGCCACTGAAAACGGCTTCGGCAAGCGTACGCCCATTACCGAATACACCCGCCATGGCCGCGGTACCAAGGGCATGATTGCTATCCAGACCAGCGAGCGTAACGGCCGGGTCGTGGGGGCCGTGCTGGTCGAGACGACCGACGAGATCATGCTGATCACTACGGGCGGCGTGCTGGTGCGCACGCGGGTCTCCGAGATCCGCGAGATGGGCCGCGCCACCCAGGGCGTCACACTCATCGCGGTGGAAAAGGGCACTACCCTGACCGGCTTGCAGCGGGTGGTCGAGTCGGATGTGACCGATGCGGTCGATGCTACAGATGCGCCCGACGCGGCAGCGGCCGAAGGTGAAGGAGAGCCTGCATGAGCCGAGCCGTCTTCAATTTTTCGCCCGGCCCGGCCCTGATTCCGGAGCCTGTGCTGCGGCAAGCGGCCGATGAGCTGCTCGACTGGCGTGGCACCGGCACCTCCATCATGGAGATGAGCCACCGGGGCAAGGAGTTCATGGGCGTGCATGCCGAGGCAATTGCCGATCTGCGCACGCTGCTCGACATTCCCTCCAACTATCGCGTGCTCTTCATGCAGGGCGGCGCGCTGGCCGAAAACGCCATCGTGCCGCTCAATCTCATGGGGCGCACCGGACAGGCCGACTATCTGGTGACGGGCCAGTGGTCGGTCCGGTCCATGAAAGAGGCCAGCCGCTACGGTCAGGCCAATGTCGTGGCCGATGCGGCCGATGCACAGGGCGCTTATCGCAGCATTCCGCCCCAATCGGCATGGCGTTGTTCGCCGCAGGCGGCCTATCTGCATGTGTGCACCAACGAGACTATCGATGGCGTGGAGTTTCACCATGACATCGAGGTGGGTACCGGGCCAGGTGAAGTACCGGCCGACGTGCCGATCGTGTCCGATGTGTCTTCGCACATTCTGTCGCGGCCGATGGATGTGAGCCGCTTCGGCATGCTCTATGGCGGCGCCCAGAAAAACGTCGGTCCGGCGGGTCTGACCCTGGTCATCATTCGTGAGGATCTGTTGGGGTATGCCCATGCCCTGTGCCCAAGCGCCTTCAATTACAAGGTGGTGGCCGAGAACGATTCCATGTTCAACACGCCGCCCACCTTCGGTATTTATCTTGCTGGCCTGGTGTTCAAGTGGATCCTGGCCCAGGGCGGCTTACCAGCTATGGCCCGCATTAATGCCGAAAAGGCAGCCCTGCTCTATGGCGCGATCGACAGCAGCGGCCTCTATGAAAATCGCGTGGATCGACCCCATCGGTCGTTCATGAACGTGCCTTTCTTTCTGCGCGATGAGCGTCTCAATGAGCCCTTCCTGGAACAGGCCCGACAGGCCGGCCTGGTGGCGCTCAAGGGACACCGTGTGGTGGGCGGTATGCGGGCTTCCATCTACAACGCCATGCCGCTGGAGGGCGTTCAGGCTCTGGTGCAGTTCATGCGCGAATTCGAACGTACGAGGGGCTGAGCATGAGCGACCGCCTGTCCGAGATCCGCCAGCGCATCGACGCGGTCGATGCCCGTCTGCTCGAATTGCTGGCCGAGCGCGGCCGCTTGGTGCTCGAGGTGGGCGCGCTCAAGCATGCCACCAATGCGCCCATCTGGCGGCCCGAGCGCGAGGCGCAGATCATGCAGCGCCTGGCCGACACCAACCCGGGCCCTCTTCCTGATGCCGCCCTGCAGTCGATCTGGCGTGAAGTGATCTCGGCCTGTCGTGCGCTCGAGCGCCGCCTGCGCATCGGCTATCTGGGCCCGATCGGTACATTTTCTGAGCAGGCGGTCATTGCGCAGTTTGGTCAGGGGATTGAGGCCGTCCCCTGCGCGTCCTTTGACGAAGTGTTCCGTGCCACCGAAGCAGGCACGGTTGACTTTGGTGTGGTGCCGGTCGAGAACTCCACCGAAGGCGCGGTCAACCGCAGCCTCGATCTGTTCTTGCAGAGCCCGCTGCGCATTTGCGGTGAAGTCACCGTGCCCGTGCGTCACCATCTGCTCACCCGCAGCGGCAGCATGCAGGGCATCACGCGCATCTGCGCTCATGCCCAGGCGCTGGCGCAGTGCGTAGGCTGGCTTGACCGCAATCACCCGAGCATTGAGCGTGTGCCTGTAGCCAGCAATGCCGAAGGTGCCCGACTCGCTGCAATCGAGCCGCATACGGCCGGGATTGCAGGCGATGGCGCCTTGGGCCGTTATGAGGTCCAGATCGTGGCCGAGGCCATCCAGGACGACCCGCTCAATCGGACCCGCTTCGTCGTGATTGGCAACCATGCCTGCGGCGTTTCGGGTGCCGATCAGACCTCGCTGATTCTTTCGGTGCCTGATCGCGCGGGCGCGGTGCATGCACTGATCGAGCCGCTGGCGCGGCATGGCGTGTCCATGAAGCGTTTTGAGTCCCGGCCCGCGCGGCAGGGCACCTGGGAGTATTACTTCTACATTGATCTGCTGGGCCATGAGGGCGAACCCCATGTGGCCGCAGCACTGGCCGAGATCCGCGCGAACTCGGCCTTCTACAAGTCGCTGGGCTCCTATCCGCGCGAGGCTGCCGCCCACGCCTCGTCTTGAAACGCCCTTGTGTCCTGACCGTTTTTCCGGGGATCCGCCATGACCGCTTTTCCTGCTAACCGCACTGCCGCACAGGCCCCTGAATGGGTCCGCGCCATCGCTCCCTATCAGGGGGGTAAGCCCATCTCCGAGGTGGCACGTGCATATGGGCTGGACGAGGCCCGTATCGTGAAGCTCGCTTCCAATGAAAACCCCCTGGGCCTGCCTGAGTCGGCGCGGCAGGCCATGCTGGCGGCTGCAGCAGACCTCGGCCGCTATCCCGATGCCAATGGCTTTGACCTCAAGGGCTCGCTGTCTGCGCGCTATGGCGTCCCGGCCGACTGGATCACGCTGGGCAATGGCTCCAACGACATTCTGGAGCTGGTGTCACAGGCCTTCCTGATGCCCGGCAGCTCTGCCATCTATTCGCAGCATTCGTTTGCGGTGTATGAGCTCGCGACACAGGCCCGGGGCGCGCGTGCCATCGTGGTCCCGGCGCGTGACTTCGGCCATGATCTGAAGGCCATGCGGGCGGCCATTG
>JBEELY010000079.1:0-2924 GCA_041167925.1 Pseudomonadota bacterium
GTCCGATTATCGCACCGTGCGCAGAGGACGCGCGGGGCACCGCGCGCAGAGGACGCGCGAATTGAGCGACCTGGCTTATCGCCCTGCGCCAGAGTCCTGCTGCCCGCTGCCGGCCGCTCCGGGCGGAGGCGGTGGCGCAGGTACCGCGGTATCGGTGCCCGGGCCGCCCTGCGGCACCGGGGGCGGCGTGGGAAGGGCCGACCCGAAGGTGCGCGGTGCGGCTGCGTTGCCCGTAGGCGCAGGGGAGGACCCGGAAGCGCCCGCCGAGGGGCCTGCCGCACCGCGGATCAGCACCGAGGTGTCGGATTCGCGCGGCGTGGGCGCACTGAGCAGGCGGCCCTGATCCAGGAATTCGACCGCATCCTTACGGATGGCCTGAACCCGCATGCCATTGGGAAGCGTGTCGCCCACGGCATAGGGTTTGGCTGGCTGACCATCAATGGAGACCAGTGCAACCCCAGCAATGCCCGAACGGCCCTGGGTGCGCGCAGGCGCTTGCGCCATGACACCCAGAATGCGGATTTTGACCGGTGCCGCCGCTGCGGCGGGCGCCGCGGTGGGTTCAGGGGCCGGCCCGAACAGGCTGGCGGTGCGTGTGGCATCAGCCGGGCCGGCCACCGAGGACACGGGGGCGCCCGGAGCCACGGGCGCATCCTGGTTTAGCAGGACGAGCGCCCAGTAGGCCGTGATGGCGCACAGCAGCGAGAACAAAGCCACGCTGGCCAGAGGAGAAAAAGGGATGCGAAGGCGCATGACCATGAGCATACCGCGCTGATATGATCAACGGGCTCTCTTGGGATCGTCAGACGCTCTGCCTGCTCCCCGAGCCTTCTGTCTCGGGCTTGTCTGCTCTGAGTCTGTGCTTTCTCTTCCTCCGTTTCTCCCTCCTCCGACAGATCGCGGGTCCTCCATGTCCCTCCAGCACAGGCTGCGCAAGAATCCTTTCGGTCGTTTTCGCCCGAACCGTGGTTTCACCCTGATCGAACTGATGGTCGTCATCATGATTCTCGGGGTGCTGGCCGCGCTGGTCGTGCCCCGGGTGATGAGCCGCCCGGATGAAGCCCGGGCCGTGGCGGCCCGCCAGGACATCGCCCAGATCATGCAGGCGCTCAAGCTCTATCGGCTCGACAACGGCCGCTATCCCAGTACTGAGCAGGGTCTGCAGGCCCTGGTCACGCGGCCAGCCAGCGGCCCGGCCGCTGAAAACTGGAAGTCCTACCTCGATAAGCTGCCCAAGGACCCCTGGGGGCGGCCTTATCAGTTGCTGAGCCCGGGCGTACGCGGCGAGATCGATGTCTTCAGTCTGGGCGCCGACGGCCAGGCCGGAGGCAGCGGTTCGGATGCCGACATCGGCTCGTGGACGCTCTGAGGCCGGCCACAAGTCGTTCTTTGCTGCGCCCAAGGTCGGGCGGATTCACCCTCATTGAATTGCTGGTCGTGCTGGTGCTGATCGGCGTGCTCGCAGGCACCGTGGTGCTTTCCGGCGGCATGGGCGGGCGGACCGAGCTGAGCTACGAGGCCGACCGTCTGGCGCAAGTGCTGAGCCTGGCCCGTGAAGAAGCGCAGGTGCGTGGGGCGCCCATCCGGTTTGAATACGACCGCGAGGGCTACCGATTCTCGATCTTCCGTGATCGTGAATGGCGTGGCATGCAGGACGATACCGATCTCAAGGCCCGCGTCTGGGCGGCCCCGCTCGAGTTGCGCATCGAGCGCCCCGATGGCGCCAACAGCATTGAATTTGGCCGCGATGCGGTCGATGCCCCCTTCATGATCCATCTGCAGCGGGATCAGGTGAGCGTCGCCCTGCAGGCCAATGGGCTGGGTGGCTTCGAGGTGCGCCCCTGATGCGTCTGGCAGGCATGAGGTCTGCGAGGGGCTTCACTCTGGTGGAGGTGCTGGTCGCACTCACGCTGGTCGCAATCGCGCTGATGGCCTCCTTGCGTGCCACGGCAGCCCTGTCGACCCAGGCCCATGAAGTGCGTCAGCGCGCCATGGCCCAGTGGAGTGCCGAAAACCGCCTGGCCCGCATGCGTATCGAGCGCGAATGGCCCCCTCTAGGGCGACGCAGCGCCGCCTGCCCGCAGGCCGAGCTGCCGCTGGTCTGCGAAGAAGAGGTCTTTGCCACGCCCAATGCCCAGTTTCGAAGGGTGGAGATTCGGGTCTATCCCTCGGAGGCCGAAAAAATCCGCCTGGCCCGGCTGACCGGGTTTGCGACCAATCAGCCATGAGGGCCGCCGGACCAAGCCGGGGCTTCACCCTGGTCGAATTGCTGGTGGCCACGACGCTTCTGGCCATTGTTGCGATCCTGAGCTGGCGCGGCCTTGACTCCGTCTTGCAATCTCGCGAGCGGATCGTCTCGCGTTCCGATGAACTCAAATCCCTGAGCATGGCCTTTGCGCAGCTCGACGAAGACCTTCGCAAGTCCTGGCCGGTTCGGCTGGTCCTGCCCGGGCAGCCCTCCCTGCGTTTTGTGATTTCGGGCGAGCAAAACCGCGCGCAGATCGAGTTGCTGCGCGAGTCGGGTCGATCAGACGCACCCACCCAGATTCAAGCCGTGGTCTGGCGGCTTCGCGATGGCGTGCTCGAGCGTGGATTCGGCCCCTGGCGGGCGCCTGACGCGCCAGCGCCGCAAGAAGGCCTGACCTGGCAGCCGATTCTGGCGGGGGTGCTCGACTTGCAATGGCAGGGCTTTGTGCGGGATCAGGGCTGGATCGACGCGGCCAATCTGGCGGCCCTGCGTCCGCCACGGACAGCAACCCCACCTCCGAATGCCGCACCCCCGAATGCCGCACCGGTTCCCGAGCCTGCGCCGGTCACGGGCGTGCTCATCCGCGTGGTCCAGGACCAGGGGCGCATCCTGGAGCGCGTCATTCCGGTGAGCGACTGACATGAAGCGCGTGCGCAGCCAGACGGGTGCGGCCATT
>JBEELY010000141.1:0-3612 GCA_041167925.1 Pseudomonadota bacterium
ATGTGATCTGGATGGGCACCGATGGCACCTCGCCCAATCTCAAGTCGGGCGATGTGGTCGAGGTCGAGATCACGGGTCTGGGCACCTTGCGCAACCGTTTCGTGAGGGCGGGCGCATGAGCACCGCAGACCGAATCGTGATGTGCAGTCAGGCTGTCATGCGCTTTTATGGCGCGCTAGATGCTGGGGATATTGCAGGCGTGGCGTCCTGGATGGCACCCGAAGGCGTGTGGCATCGCCAAGGGCAGGTGCTGCGTGGCCCCGCTGAGGTGCTCGCCGCCCTGCAACAACGACCCGCAGGACGGGTCACGGCGCATCTGGTGAACAACCTGGTCATTGATCTGGACGAGGCCAGCGGTGTGGCCACAGCACGCTACATGCTGATGGTCTTTCGACATGACCGCAGCCAGGCGGGCGAAGGTGCGGTGCCGATCACGGGCAGTCTGCTGTCGATTACAGAGACGACCGATCAGTGGTGCGAACTTCCTGGTATCGGCTGGCGGGCCATGAACAAACTGGGCCGTGCGCTGTTCACACGGCAGGGTTGAGCAGCGCACGACCTCAAACCAGACCTCAGGAGCAGGGCCGATGGACCTCCAGGTGAACGAGCGCATCACACGCCTCGAAGAAAAACTCAGCCTGTCAGAAGACCTGCTCGATCATCTGAACCGTCTGGTGGCCACCCAGCAAGAACAGATCGCAGTCATGGCGCGCGAAATTCAAAGGCTACGGGATTCACTGGCGGCGGGGCAACCCGATGGCGTTTCGGGCCAGCATGACGAACGGCCGCCACACTACTGAGCGCGAAACGTTCCTCATTCCTGAGCGCGAACTGCCACCTGATCGCTGAGCACGACCCACCACCCCTAGCACCTCATCAGATCGCGGAGGATCAGCGTGTTCAGGATGAAACCGGAGCGTTTTCTTTGTCTGGACGACTTCGAGCCTGCCGCGCGCCGTGTCCTGCCGCGTCCGCTCTTCGAATATGTCAGCGGCGGGGTGGAGGACAACCAGTCCAGGGCAGACAACCGCAGCGCCTTTGATGACTGGCGCTTTGTGCCGCGGGTGATGGTGGACATCTCGTCGCGAAGTACCGAGCAGCCCTTGTTCGATCACACCTGGAACGCGCCCTTCGGCATGGCCCCCATGGGCATCTGCGCACTCACGGCCTACCGCGGGGATCTGGTGCTGGCGCAGGCGGCCCAACAGGCCAATATCCCGATGATCATGAGCGGCTCCTCGCTCATCCGGCTGGAAGAGGTGGTGCGGGTCAATCCGCAGGCCTGGTTCCAGGCCTATCTCCCAGGCCGCATGCCCGACATCGAAGCCCTGATCGAGCGGGTGAAGCAAGCGGGCTTTCGCACCCTGGTCATCACGGTGGACACCCCTGCGAGTGCCAATCGGGAAAACAACCTGCGCGCCGGTTTTTCGACACCGCTGCGGCCCTCGCTGCGCCTGGCCTGGCAGGGCATCTCGCATCCGCGCTGGTTGCTCGGAACCTTCCTGCGCACCCTCATCCATCACGGCATGCCGCACTTTGAGAACAATGCCGCGCAACGGGGGGTTCCCATTGTCGCGCGCAACGTGGAGCGCGACATGGCCTCACGCGGGCACTTCACCTGGGCGCACCTCCAGAAGATTCGCGATCTCTGGCCGGGGCGGCTCGTGGTCAAGGGCATCTTGCATGCGGATGACGCGCGCCATGCCCGCGATGCCGGGGCCGATGGCCTGATCGTGTCGAACCATGGTGGACGCCAGCTCGATGGCGCGGTGGCCCCCCTGCGGGTGCTGCCTGGCATTGTGGCGGCCTGCCCGGAGATTCCCGTGATGATGGACTCAGGTCTTCGCCGAGGCACCGACGTGATCAAGGCTCTGGCGCTGGGCGCACGCATGGTCTTTGTCGGACGACCCTTCAATTACGCAGCCTCGGTTGCCGGGCCGGCAGGCGCCTCAAGGGCCATTGATCTGCTGGCGCAGGAGATCCTGCGCGATCTGGCCATGCTCGGCATCACCCGACTTGATGCGCTGAGCCCTGCCCTGCTTCGTGCCGCACCTTGAACCCACTCCCACCCTGATTCCCCATGCCACTCTCGATCGTTCGAACTTCACTCTGGATCGACGCCTCTTTCGACGATGTGCTTCAAGCCGACACGCGGGTCCAACTGCGGGTGACGGGTATCGAAGACCAGCCCGAAGTCTGGCAAGCGCTTGCAGCCGCGCAGGTCTATCACTGCTCGGCCGCCAAGGATGAACTGCCCGCGCATCTGCATGTGCGCACGCCGCTGATTTCCCGGTGTCCCGGCCTTCTCGTGGCCTCCTCGTCGGGAGCGGGCTACGACACGATCGATGTGTCGGCCTGCACCGAGGCGGGGATCGCCGTGGTCAACCAGGCGGGTGGCAATGCGGTCTCGGTGGCCGAGCACACCCTGGGCCTGCTGCTGGGGGTCTCCAGGCGCATGGCCGAAGGCGATCGCCTGCTGCGTCGGGAACGCGGCTACACGCGAGAAGATGTCATGGGTCACGAAATTGCGGGCAAGACCATCGGCCTTGTGGGTATCGGACACATCGGCACGCGGGTTGCGCGCCTGGCTCAGGCCTTCGACATGAAGGTGCTGGCTGTTGACCCCTTGCTCGACGATGCCTCTATCCGCGCACGGGGGGCAGAGCCCTGCGACTTTCATACCCTGCTTGAATCGAGCGATGTAGTGTCGATCCACTGTCCGCGCGATGCCAGCACCCTGGGCCTCATGAACACGCAGGCCTTTGCGCGCATGCGCCGCGGCGCGATTTTCATCAATACCGCACGCGGCGGCATTCATCAGGAAGCAGCGCTCTTCGACGCCCTGAGTTCAGGTCACCTCGCCGGTGCAGGCATTGATGTCTGGGACCAGGAGCCTCCCCCGCTCGATCACCCGCTGCTTGGGCTGGACACGGTCTATGCCACCTTCCATACCGGAGGGGTGACCCATGAGTGCAGGCGAAACATCGCCACCATTGCTGCACAGCAGATTCTGCAGATCGCTTCGGGAGAGCCGCCGCCCCGTCTGGTCAATCCGGAGGTCTGGCTCCGTGTTGCAGAAAGACTGAAGGCACTTGGAATTCCAGAACACCGCTAAGATCATTTCAGAGCACCTTTCTGCGACCACCCGCCCGCCAGGAGCCAGCCTCGTACCGGCAGGCGCAATACCCACAAGGAGACCTCTCATGCCACACCCTCTTCATACCCCATTGCCTGCAGCGCCTTCACGCCGCCGTTTGACGCTGGGCCTGGCTGCAGGCGCTGGCCTGGCGGGTGCGCCCTGGGTTGCCCATGCCGCATGGCCCGCCGACGCACCGATTCGCATGCTGGTGGCCTATGCGCCCGGTGGAGGCACCGACATCACGGCGCGATTGATTGCGCCCTTTATCGAAAAGTATCTGGGCAATGGCGCCAAGGTCGTGGTCATGAATCGGCCCGGCGCGGGCGGTGGCATCGGGTTTGCCGAACTGGCAGCAGCCAAGCCTGACGGCACGACCATTGGCTTCATCAACACGCCCAACCTGCTGTCGATTCCGATCGAGCGCAAGGTGAACTTTCACTGGCAGAACTACGACCTGATCGGCAATGTGATCG
>JBEELY010000203.1:0-6198 GCA_041167925.1 Pseudomonadota bacterium
AGCGGGGCGAGGTCTATGGCCTGATCGGTCCCAATGGCGCGGGCAAGACCACCTTCTTCAATGTCATCACCGGGCTCTATGTGCCCGATGAGGGCCGCTTCGAGCTCGATGGGCAGCCCTATCGCCCCTCGGCCGTGCATGAGGTGGCGCGCGCGGGCATCGCGCGCACCTTCCAGAACATCCGGCTGTTCCCTGACATGACCGCGCTTGAGAACGTGATGGTCGGCCGCCATGTGCGTACCCGCTCTGGCGTGCTGGGTGCCATCTTCCGCACCCCGGCCTTCAAGGCCGAGGAGGCAGACATTGCACAGCGCGCCCGTGAGCTGCTCGACTATGTGGGCATCGGCCGCTATGCCGATTACCGGGCACGCACGCTGTCCTATGGCGATCAGCGACGCCTGGAAATTGCGCGCGCCCTGGCCACTGACCCGCGGCTGATTGCCCTGGATGAGCCTGCCGCAGGCATGAATGCCACTGAAAAAGGCGTGCTGCGCGAGCTGATCGATCGCATCCGGGCAGACGGCCGAACCATCTTGCTGATCGAACATGATGTGAAGCTGGTGATGGGCCTGTGCGACCGGGTCACGGTGCTCGACTACGGCAAGGTGATTGCCGAGGGCGAGCCCGCCCAGGTGCAGCGCGATCCTCTGGTCATCGAGGCCTATCTTGGAGCGGGCCACCATGCTTGATGGCGAGGTGCTGCTCTCGGTATGCGGACTGCGGGTGGCCTATGGCGGCATCCAGGCGGTCAAGGGCATCGATCTTGAGGTGCGGCGCGGCGAGCTCGTGAGCCTGATCGGCTCCAACGGGGCCGGCAAGACCACCACCCTCAAGGCGCTCACGGCTGTACTCACGCCGGCCGCGGGCGAGATCGTCTATCGCGGTCGCGCCATCGCCGGCCAGGGTGCCTGGGATCTGGTGGCCCAGGGCCTGGTCATGGTGCCTGAAGGTCGCGGCACATTTACCCGCATGACGATCCTGGAGAACCTGCAGATGGGCGCCTACCTGCGCCATGATGCCGAGGTTGGGCAGGATATTGAGCGGGTCTATTCGCTTTTCCCCAGGCTCTACGAGCGGCGTCAGCAGCTCGCCGGAACCTTGTCCGGGGGTGAGCAACAGATGCTGGCCATGGGCCGTGCGTTGCTGGCGCGTCCGGAGCTGCTCCTGCTCGACGAGCCATCCATGGGCCTTTCACCCATCATGGTCGACAAGATTTTTGAAGTGGTTCAGGGCATCCACGCGCAGGGCACGACCGTCCTGCTGGTTGAACAGAATGCGAGTCGCGCCCTGGCGCTCGCAAACCGGGGATACGTCATGGATTCTGGTGAGATGACGATGCAGGGACCCGCTTCGGAGTTGCTGCATGATCCTCGGGTCAAGGCCGCCTACCTTGGCGATGGCGGCTGAACCTTTTTTCACTGACCCACCACACACGGAGAATCGGGGTAAACATGAACAAGACATTGAAACTCACCGCACTGGCTGCGGCGACTTCCCTGCTGGTGATCGCCGGCTGTGGCAAGAAGGAAGAAGCCAAGCCCGCAGCCGCCCCGGCGGCTCCGGCGCCGACCGAAATGGTCGTCAAGATCGGCCATGTCGCGCCCACCAGCGGTGCCATTGCTCACCTGGGCAAGGACAACGAAAACGGCGCCCGCATGGCCATTGAAGACCTCAATGCCAAGGGCCTGACCATCGACGGCAAGAAGGTCAAGTTCGAGCTGCTGGCTGAAGACGATGCCGCCGATCCCAAGCAGGGCACGGCTGCCGCGCAAAAGCTGGTCGACAGCAAGGTCGCGGGCGTGATTGGTCACCTGAACTCAGGCACGACCATTCCTGCTTCCAAGATCTACTTTGATGCCGGCATTCCGCAGATCAGCCCCTCGGCGACCAACCCCAAGTACACCCGCCAGGAATTCAAGACCGCCTTCCGTGTGGTGGCTGATGACGTGCATCTGGGCGGCACGCTGGGCCGTTATGCCGTGACCGAACTAAAGGGCAAGAGCATCGCCGTGGTGGACGACCGCACCGCCTACGGTCAGGGCGTGGCCGATGAGTTCTCCAAGGGTGTTGAGGCCGCCGGCGGCAAGGTGATCGATCGCCAGTTCACCAATGACAAGGCGACCGACTTCACCGCCATCCTCACTGCCCTCAAGGCCAAGAAGCCCGACATCATCTTCTTCGGCGGCATGGACGCCGTGGCCGGCCCCATGCTGCGCCAGATGAAGCAGCTGGGTATCAAGTCCAGGCTGATGGGTGGTGATGGCATCTGCACGGGCGAACTGCCCAAGCTGGCTGCTGGCGCGATGGCCGATTCACAGGTGGTCTGTGCCGAGGCCGGTGGCGTCGAAGGCGAAGCCAAGACCGCCATGGAAGAATTCGGCACCAAGTTCAAGGCCAAGTTCAACGCCGACGTGCAGATCTACGCACCCTATGTGTACGACGCCGTCATGGTCATGGCTGACGCCATGGTCAAGGCCAATTCGGTCGAGCCTGCCAAGTACCTGCCGGTGCTGGCCAAGACCGAGGGCTACAAGGGCGTGACCGGTGTCATTTCCTTCGACGAGAAGGGCGACATCAAGAACGGCGCGCTGACGCTCTACACCTATAAGGCCGAAAAGCGCGAAGCCCTGGCCGTGGTGCGCTGATCCCCCTTGGGCGGCCGTCTGGCCGCCGCAAGTACGGAGCGGCCGCCGCTGGCCGCTCCCGAGCTTGTCCCTGGAACTGTCCCTGTTTCTGGGGCGGCCTCTACGTCGATCAGCCAGGCGTGCCCTTCAGCTTGCCTGCGAACCCCGGTGCGCCCAGCCCGTGGTGCGCTTTTCGATGAACGAAAAGAGTTCGTACATGACCATGGCCATGACGCCAATCAGGACCAGACCGGCAAAGGCCAGTGGCAGACGCTGCTGCGAGCCGGCGGTCTGCATCAGGTAGCCGATCCCTGAATCGCCTGCGGTCATCTCGGCCAGCACGGTGCCCACGAAGGCCAGCGTGATGGCCACCTTGAGCGAGGCAAAGAAGTAGGGCATGGAGCGCGGCAGCCCGACCTTGATGAGGACATCCCAGCGGCGCGCACCCAGCACCCGCAGCACATCTTCAAGTTCGGGCTCAAGCGTGGCCAGACCCGTGGCGATGTTCACGGTGATCGGAAAAAAGCTGATCAGAAATGCGGTGAGTACCCCCGGGCCCAGGCCAATGCCGAACCAGACCACCAGGATGGGCACGATGGCCGCCTTGGGCACGGCATTGAAGCCCACCATCAGCGGGTACAGGGCTGAATAGGCGAGACGCGATGAGCCGATCAGAAAGCCCAACAGAACACCCACTGCGATAGACAGGCCAAAACCGAGCATCGTGACCCAGAAGGTCTTCCAGGCCGCTGCGAGCAGGGGGTCGCGATAGGCGATGAATTCGGCGGCAATCTGTAGCGGACCGGGAAAGAGATAGTCGGGAATGGCGAACAGGCTGACAACCCCCTGCCAGAGCACCAGCAGGATCATCAGCACAACCAGCGGGGACCAGCGCTCCGCGGATTTCGAGATCTTCATGACCGGCCTTTTATTGCGGCAGCGCTGCGGGTGCACCGACCGGCTTGCGCATGGCGCCGATATGACCGCGCAGCTCATGCACGATGTCGGTGAAGTGCGGGGTGTAGGTCACCTCGAGATCACGGGGCCGCGGCAGGTCGATCTCTCGCTTGACCACAAAGCGCCCGGGGCTGCGGCTCATGCAGTACACGGTGTCGGCAAGAAACACGCTTTCACGCAGATCATGAGTCACCAGGATGACGTTGAAGCGCTGGGCGGCATGTAGGTCGCGCAGTGCGCACCAGAGCTCTTCTCGCGTAAAGGCATCGAGCGCGCCGAAGGGCTCGTCGAGCAGCAGCATCTTGGGTTCGTGGATCAGGGCGCGACAGATGCTGGCCCGCTGCTGCATGCCACCCGAGAGTTGCCAGGGAAACTTGTCTTCGTAGCCGCCCAGGCCCACGCTTTGCAGCAGCGATCGCGCGCGGGCCTCGTACTCCTCACGGCGTGCCTTGAAGTTCGAGCGATAGGGTTCGACGATTTCCAGGGGCAGCAACACGTTGTTCATCGTGGTGCGCCAGGGCAGCAGGCTCGGGGCCTGAAAGGCCATGCCGCTGATCTTCAGGGGGCCGGTGACGGGCTCGCCGTTGATCGTGATGCTGCCGCGGCTGGGCATCTTCAGACCCGTGGTGAGCTTCATGAAGGTGGACTTGCCGCAGCCGGATGGGCCCACGATGGCAATGAATTCACCCTGCCCAACCTGCAGCGAGATGTCCTCGACCGCGAACTGCCCCTGCGCGAGCAGTTCGTCGTTGTAGGCCAGCCAGACGTTGCGGAAATCGACGAAGGGACGCACCGCTTCTTGCACAGGGTCGTGCTGCTTATCGGCCATGGGAGCCCTTATTTGCGCACAGGCGGCAGGATGTTGAGCTCGGCCTTCGAGGGAAGGTAGGCCGAAGTCCAGACGCTGTTCGGGTCGATGCGGGTCTTGGTGGCATAGGCATCAGACACCTGTGAGGCCATCAGGGCGAGCCGCCCCGGCACGACCTGTCCGAATCCTTCAGCTCGGGCATCGGGGCTGGCTACCACCGAATCGATCGCCAGACGCAGGCGGCGCTTTTCGAGATCGACATTGATGATGCCGTCACGCTGCTTGACGTAGTCGATCGCCGCATCGGGATTGGCCATGACATCCTTGGCGCCTTTGGTGAAAGCAGCCAGGAAGGCCTTCACGGCTGCAGGGTTCTCCTTGATCAGCTTGGGCGAGGCGATGATGACGTTGCCATAGAGCTTCACGCCAAAGTCGGAATAGGGCATCACCACGATGTCCGCAGGCTTGATGCCGCGGGCTTCGAGGTTGAGCAGCGAGGTGAAGGAGAAGCCGGTGATGGCGTCGACCTCGCCGCGGGACAGCATGGTCTCTCGCAGGGGCGGGTCCATGGTCACCCAGGTCACGCTGCCCAGGCTGTTGGCCTTGGTAAAGATGGGGAAGGCCTTGCGTCCGGCATCAAACACCGGCGCACCAAGCTTCTTGCCGTTGAGATCGGCAGGCTTGGCAATGCCCGACTTCTTGAGCGCAAGCACCGCGGCCGGCGTGTTGTTGTAGACCATCATGACCGCCACCGGCTTGTTGGGTGCGTCAGGATTGTTGGCATGAAACTCCATCAGCGCGGCCAGGTCGGCGGCGCCCATGTCATAGGCACCAGAGGCCACACGCTGGACCGTACCACCCGAGCCATTGCCTGCGTCGATGGTGACATCCAGGCCCGCGGCCTTGTAATAGCCCTTGGGGCCTGCCGCCAGGAAGAGCGCAGCAGGACCCTCGAACCGCCAGTCGAGCTGGAACTTGATCGGGGTTTGCGCCGAGGCGGGCAGGCTTGCAGCCGCGCCCAAGCCTGTCAGGGCGACCATGAGCGCGGTCATCAGGTGGCGACGCAGGGAGGTCTTGGTTTTCATGATGTTTTCCAGGGCAGATGCGGTCAGGGAGGAGGGCGGTGCAGGGGGTCGGGTCATGCACGGATGCCCGACGCTTGGAAGTGGGCATCGAGCTGAGTGAGCCAGCCCTGTTTGAGTTCGGCGGATGCAAAGCTCGCCTCAAGGCTGTTGCGCAGCAGGTCGTAGGCCTGTGGCGCCCCGAGCGAGGGATGCGCGAGGAAGAGTTCGCGCAGGTTGGTATTGAGGTAGCCGCCGAAGTAGGCCGGATCATCGCTGTTGACTGTGATCTTCAGGCCCGCCTGCAGCATGGCTGGCAGGGGGTGGGCGGCGAGTTCGGGCACCACGCACAGTCGAACATTGGACAGCGGGCAGACGGTGAGCGGCGTGCCCTCGCGTGCCAGGCGTTGCATGAGGACCGGATCATCAAGACTGCGAACGCCGTGGTCGATGCGTTCGACCCCCAGGACATCGAGCGCAGAGGTGACATAGGCCGCAGGCCCCTCCTCGCCGGCATGGGCCACGCAATGCAGGCCGAGTTCACGGGCCCGACGGAATAGACGCTCGAATTTTTCGGGAGGATGGCCACGCTCGCTGGAGTCGAGTCCCAGCCCGATGAAGTGCTCACGATAGGGCAGGGCGCTCTCGAGGGTCTGCAGGCCTTCGTCTTCGCTTAGATGACGCAGCACGCACAGGATGAGATCGGCATGCAAAGCGAGTTCGCGCTGTGCCCGATCGCAGGCCGAGC
>JBEELY010000228.1:0-5005 GCA_041167925.1 Pseudomonadota bacterium
GTTGAGCGAGGCACGTCTACTCCGTTTTGGAGCATGCGTTTGATCACGTTGCGCGCTGCATAACGGGCCATGTTGTCGTTAATACGGCGCCCCGCCAGAATGACTTGTGGGTGGTAGCCCAGCTCTTCGGCCTTATGGGTGAGGTAGTACGGGTCTACCCCGATGCAGTGTCCGCCGACCATGCCTGGGCGGAAGGGCAGAAAGTTCCACTTGCTGCCGGCGGCTTCGAGCACTTCCAGAGTGTCGATGCCGATGCGCTCGAAAATGACCGACAGTTCATTGACAAAAGCGATGTTGAGATCGCGTTGTGAGTTTTCGATGACCTTTGCTGCCTCGGCTACCTTGAGGCTACTGGCCTTCCAGGTCCCAGCCTTGATGATTTGGCCGTAAAGCTCATCCACCGCGTCAGCCACTTCTGGCGTACTGCCGCTGGTGATCTTTTTGATAGTTGTGAGCGTGTTGACCTTGTCGCCTGGGTTGATGCGCTCGGGGCTGTAGCCGCAAAAAAAGTCCACGTTGAACTTAAGGCCGCTATGCTGCTCCAGCACGGGTACGCATACCTCTTCGGTGGCCCCGGGGTAGACGGTCGATTCGTAAATCACAACGTCGCCCTTTCTGAGCGCTCTGCCCACAGTGGTGCTAGCCCTAACCATCGGGGTCATGTCGGGGCGGTTGGCCTGATCGACCGGGGTGGGTACTGTGACTATGAAGACTTGAGCTTGCTGTAGGTCTTGCGCATTGGCGCTGTAGCGTAAGTGGGTGGCCTGTTGTAGATCCTCCTTGCTGCATTCGAGGGTGTGGTCCTGGCCCGATTGAAGCTCAGCCACGCGTTTCTGATTGATGTCAAAGCCTAGCGTCGGGCGGATTTTGCCGAACTCCACCGCCAGCGGAAGACCGACGTAGCCAAGGCCAATAATGGCGAGGATTTTATCGTTGAGGTTCATAAATTACGGGTGCTACGGCGAAGATCAGGGTCGTGATGTTTGCAGCCGCTTTCTTGAATTTCGGTGGACAACTCGGATTTCAGCCTTTCGATCTCAGCATTGAGCGCCTCATATTCCGCCATTCTTCATTTAATAAAGCGGCTGGTCAGCGCCACCTTTTCGACAATGCCCTTTCGGGGAGCAGATGAAAGTACATGAACTTATTCTCGCTCTTCTGGAAGCTCCCCATCTTCACAAAGCCCTTGTCTACGAGGGCATTAGGCCACTACGCCATTCACCGCGCCCCGCCCTGCCCAACCGCCCTTCTGAGCGCCAGCCCCAAACGCTGCGTCTTACCCGCCACCTCCGGATTCTGCTCATCATTGCGCACCGCTGCCCGCACAAATACAAACAGCAAAAGCACAAACCCACTCGCAAGTGTGGCCAGTACCGCAATCAATGCCTTCTTGGGCTTACTCTTTCTCTCAGGCGGCGAAGCCACATCCACCACCTGCAGCACGGCCCCTTCACGCGCCTCGTCCACCCGCGCAATCTCATACTGCTTGGCCATCAGCTCAAACAAAGTCTCTTGGTATTTAAAGTCCCTGAAGCGCGCCACATAGTCGCTCTCGGACTGGCCATTGCCTGAGCCGCTTTTTGCCACACGAGCCAGTTGGCTACGCATGCCAGCCAGCTCGGCCAAGGCAGTCCGCATCTCGGGTGCTGTGTCGGTCAGGGTGCCCCGCAGCACGCCAATCTTCACTTCCTGTGCACTGATGCGCGCCTGCAATTCAGCCAACGCCGTCACCGTGGCCTCAGGGCTGGTCTTGAGCGCATTGGGGTTTACGCCGGTGGCCTGCAGGGCCTGTTGGGCGCGGGTGAGATCCGCCTGAGTGGCCTGGAGTTTCTTTTCAAAGAACGCACGTCTCTGTTGCGCTTCGGTCAGGGCCAAGCGGCCCATCAGGCGGCCCAGCTCATCGACATAGGCATTGGCCATGGCAGCGGCAGTAGCCGGGTCATGGTCGTCCACCTCAATCTTGATCAGACCGTCTTTGCCAGCGCTAATCTTGCTATTGTCTTCAAGGGTTTTGCGCGCGTCCTGCTTGAACTCCTCGTCATAGCGCTCCACAAGTTTGAAGCGCTCGATCAGGTTATCGGCGATTGTCTGGCTCTTGAGCATGGCCACAAACTGATCATTCGGGTTTTTGATACCCGCTGCCGCCCCAGCCAGGCCGCCTAGCGCGCCCAACTGTTGAAGCATGGCGGCCGCCGCACTTTGCTGCTGTTGGGGCGGCAGAATCAGCGTGGTTGCTGTAAAAGTCGGTGTGATCAAAAAGCTGATGCCCAGTGCCGCTAGTCCCACAGCCAAAGGCCCCAGGATCAGCAGACGCAGGTTTTCTGCCACCACCAGGGCAAGATCCAGCAGGCTGATCTCGTCGTCGTCACGGTCTGCGGCCTCAGGCTGTGTGCTCATCATGGGCCTCAATTGCGCAGGGTTTTAACCGCTGCCGCACCAATACCAAACTGATAAAAGATGGCGGTAATGTCTTTGGCACCCTCAACAAAGCGGCTCCAGGCGGTGCGCCGATCAATCACATCTGGCACAAACAGCGTGTCGCCGGGGTTCAGGGTGCGATCCAACACGCCTGCGCGCATCCAGCTGACCAGCGGGTTTCGCTGAGCGCCATTGCCCTCCACCGTGCCATCGGCCCGAATGATCACCGTGGCATCCAGGTCTGCGGTGCGGGTCAGCCCGGCTTTATCAATGTAGTCGCTTGCTGTGCGCTCGGGCCGGTGAATCAGGCTGGCCTCGGTGGTCACCGCGCCATACACGCCAATAAAGCTCGGTCGGCTGGGCACCGTAATGCTGTCGCTGTCTTCAAGCATCAGGGGCGGCAGCTCTGGCTTAACGGGGTCCATCTCCAGGGCCACCCGGCCGCTAGCCCTCAGGCCCTGCAGCCGCGCCAGCAAGATACGCTGGCCGGCCAACTGAGCTTGCACCACGCCCGCATCGTCTTTACCTATTACGTTTTGCAGCGCTCCGGCCGTCTGGTTGGCTACCTCGGCCTGCAGTTGCGCAATGGCCTTGTTGAGGTTGGCCTGCTGTTGCGCACGGGTGCTCTCGCGCGTAAACACTGTGCCATACACAAAGGCCTGGGCCGTAAAACCGCCTGCCCGGGCCACCAGTGCGGGCAGCGTATCTCCGGCTTGCAGTTGGTACACCCCGGGCACCTTCACTTCTCCGCCGATCCGCACAAACTGCGTTCGCCGCTCCATGGGCACTGGCAGGTCTTTAATGCCAAAGATGGTCACCACATCACCCACCTGCAGGGGCAGGTCATGCGCCGGGTCTTTGTCCTTCACTGCACGCCGCAGATTGAAAGGAATTAGTTGGGTGCGTACCTCTTTGCCGTCCAGGCGCTCAATGGCGGCATATTCCCAGTTGATTTCTTCAAGCAGGTTGCGCACATCGCCGATCACCCGCCCGCCGCTGACATTGGCGCCGGACTCAAACTGCACCATGGCATTTTTGCGCTGGTAGTAGTCGACCTGGATGAGGGCATCGGTTTCAGGGATGAGGTCGGACACCTTCATGCCCGGCCGATGGGCATAGCGCAGGGGGGCGGCGACATTGCCCCGCAGCGTGACCGCATTGGCAAACTCCGGGCTGATCTTGAAGAGGGTGAGCACGTCGCCATCGCGCACGGTGCTGCGCAGGCCAGCATCGTTGAGCACGCGCTCTTCAATGGTTCGGGGGGCCTTGAGCTCTTTGGCGTTCACCCGCTCGAGCAATGCCTTGTGCGGCGTGGTGAGCACGCCCAAGCCACCGTTGCTGATCTTGAGCAAAGACTCAATGCTGTCTTGTGAGCCCAAGAGTTCATAGATGGCCTGCTTGTCTACCGCGCCCAGCACCGCCACCCGTGGGCCCGCCCTTGGAATCACGATGACATCGCCGGCCTGCAGCATCTGGTCTTGCGACTTGTCACCGTTCAAAAGGAACTGATACAGGTCGATGGTGCTGAGCGTTTTGCCGGCACGCTTGAGTTCAATGGCGCGCAGGCTGCCCAACGAAGACGGCCCCCCGCTCTGAAAGAGCGCAGAGATCAGGGTCGACAGGCTGCTCACCTGATACGCACCCGGGCGGGCGGCTTCACCGACCACATAGATCTGAATGGAGCGCAAGCGGCTGGGCGTGGCCGAGAGCTCAAAGTTGGTATAGGCCCGGCTGAAGTGCTTGCGCAGCAGGCTGTTGAGCTGATCGGCCCGCGTGCCTGCCAGAGTGATCGGCCCCACTCGTGGCACCAGGACCAGGCCGCGCGCATCAATCGTGAACTCGTAGCCTGCATCAAACGAGCCCCACACCCGCACCTCAATACGATCGCCCGGACGCAGGATGTAGTTGTCGGGCACGGGCAAATTGTTCAGTGCCGGAAACGCGCCCCGCCCAAAGAGGTCGTAGCCAAAGAGCGGCAGGCTGCGGCCGGTGGTTTCGGCCACAAAGCGCTGAAACTGGGTGCTCTCGCGCGGGGCGAGGGTGTTGGGCTGCGGTGCGTCGGTAGCTTCGCTGGCGGCTGAGTCTGAGTTGCCTTGAGCTGCGCCGTTGTTTGGTGTGGCGCCTGGCAGGGCTGATGGGACATTGCCGCCTGCAGGGCCTGAAGTCGCTGCACCTGATGTTGCTGTTGCTGCGGGCAGGCCGCCCTGGAACGCCCCGCCAGGCATGCCTGCAGGGGCGGCCACGCCGCCTGGCACAGCCATGCTGCCTGAGAAAGCGCCGGCAGAGCCGGCACTGCTGACACCACTGGCGCCAACGCCTGCGGCACTGACACCCGTTGGGGCGGCGACACCCGCCTGAGACAGGGCCACGGAAGGCAGCAATGAACCGAGCGCGAGACTCAGCGCTGCGAGCAGAACGGAAGGTCGGAGGACGATGACAGGCTCCTGTCGGAGAAGAACCGCAAGGCAGGTTCTAACGACAGGAGTTTATCGCTTTGTATTGAAAGTTTTTGACGCTCACCCTGAAGGATAGTCTGGCTGTCTGAGGGGCTCAACCGTGTGCTGCGGCTCGGCTTCGCCGCGGCCCG
>JBEELY010000148.1:0-9998 GCA_041167925.1 Pseudomonadota bacterium
GGATGCCTGCCGCCCGTGATCGAAATCCCCGGTACCGGCAGAAGACGGGGGCGTACCCACTGACGCTCGTTGGCCACCCGTGCAAAGGCATTCAGTACATCCAGTTCGGCTACAGCAGCCCCCAGCCGCTGCAGCCCGGGCACCTGAGGGGCGAGCTGGTCAAGCAGTGCTTCGTACAGGACGCGTTCGCGCTGCAGTGCCCGCTCGCGCGCCGATAGCGCCCGATCTTCAAAGGCCTTGAGCTCAGGCGTGATGTAGCGCTCTGCGTTCTTGAGGGTTTGTCTGCGTCGGTAGTCGGGCGGAACCAGGGCTGCCTGCGCGTTAGTGATCTCAATGAAAAAACCATGGACGCCATTGAAGCCGACCTTGAGGTTGGCAATGCCCGTGCGCTCACGCTCGCGGCCCTCATAGTCCAGCAGGAAGGCGTCGCAGCCCTGATCGAGCGCCCGCAGTTCATCGAGTTCGGCGTCATGGCCCTCGCGGATCACCCCACCATCGCGGATCTGGGCAGAGGGCGCTTCGCACAGGCTGCGCTCGAGCACAGAGGAGAGTTGCGCGTCGGGCTGCAGATGCGCAATGCAGCGGCCGAACACCGAGTCGCTCAGAAAGTCCTCTGCGGCATCCCGGGGGCTGGCGTCGGCATCAGGCAATCCCTCGAGCCGCTCGAGAAGTCGACGAATGGGCGCGAGCAAGGGCAAGGCATCGCGCAGGGCGCCGAGCTCTCGCGGACGAACCGAACGCAATGCGATACGCGCAGCGATCCGCTCAAAGTCGACACAGGCGCGCATGGCCTCGGCCAGCGCCTCATGCACGGGCAGCAACCACGCGATGGCCTGATGTCGCCGCGTGCATTCGATGGGCTGTCGCAAGGGTTGCTGCAGCCACTGGCGCATCAGGCGGCTGCCGGCCGCGGTACTGCACTGGTCCATGCGCGAGAGCAGGGTGGGGGCGTTTTCCCCTCGGAGCGTGAGAAGCAGTTCGAGATTGCGGCGCGCAGTGGCATCCAGGGTGACCCAGTCGGGGCGATGAAAAACGCGCAAATGCTGAAGGTGGCTGGGCGGGCAGCCTTGCGTACGCTCAACATAAAGCATCAAGGCGCCAGCAGCGCCGATGGCGGCAGGCAGGGTGGCCAGTTCATGACTCGAACCCACGCCGCATTGCGGATGGCTGGCAAACCAGTTGTGCGCGCGTTGCGGATCGAACTGCCAGTCGGGCAAACTCTGCAAAGGCACCAAGGGTAGGGCGCTGCGAATGGCTGTCGCGATCTGCGCACGCAGTCTTGATCCCTGGTTGGTGGCCCCGCCCGCGGCAGACCCGGGTGCACCGCCTGAGGTCGACGGCCTGAACACCGGATCCTGGGGTATCAGCAGTTCAGCCGGGTCGATGCGCTGCAGTTCGGACTCCAATTGATCGGGGCTGACCTGGGCGACCCAGCACTGGCCGCTCGAGACATGCATCCAGGCCAGAGCGACCTGATCCTTGCCCGCGGCATGCAGCGCCAGCAAGGCACGGTCCTCCCGTTCGGGGAGCAGGGCGGCATCGGTGAGGGTCCCAGGGGTGACGATCCGAACGACTCTTCGCTCTACCGGTCCCTTGCTGGTCGCAGGGTCGCCGATCTGCTCGCAGATCGCTACCGACTCGCCTTGTCTGACCAGCCGGGCAAGATACTGCTCAGCCGCATGAAAAGGCACGCCCGCCATGCGGATGGGCTCGCCATTAGAAGCGCCACGCCGAGTGAGGGTGATGCCCAGCAGGCGTGATGCCTTGTCGGCATCTTCCTGGAACAGCTCGTAGAAATCACCCATCCGGTAAAAGACCAGGGTGTCTGCATGCGCCGCCTTGATGCGCAGGTACTGCTGCATCATCGGGGTATGCCCCGCGAAGGCATCGTCCCCGATCAGGGGCAGGCTGGAGGCGGCATCAACAGGGACTTTTTCCGTTTTCATTCAGTGCATTGCCGGGCTTGTAGGGGCGCTGCCACTCGCGCGGTCGCGCAAGTCTAGCCCCTCATAGGGCGAAGGCAAGTCCGCCTCGGCGCCTCCAGGTGACCGGCCTGGTCAGTTTCGGACAGTGATCCCGCGCTGATCGGATACCCTTGGGGAATACAGAAAACGCACGGAGATCCCATGAACGGCATGACCCGCTACCCCCATGTCTTTTCCCCGCTCGATCTGGGCTTCACAACCATCAAGAACCGCATCCTGATGGGGTCGATGCACACCGGGCTGGAGGAGGCCGAAAATGGCTTCGAACGCATGGCTGCCTACTTTGCCGAGCGGGCCCGGGGCGGCGTGGGCATGATCATCACCGGGGGCATTTCTCCCAATGCCGAGGGGGGCACCGGCAGCAAGCTCGCCACGATGGAAGAATCCGACCAGCACCGCGCCATCACCGAGGCCGTGCATGCCGCCGATTCTGAGGTCAAGATCTGCATGCAGATCCTGCATTCCGGGCCGCTGGCCCGAGTACCTGAGTGTGTGGCGCCCTCGCCGATCAAGTCACGCATCGGAGCCTACACCCCGCGCGAACTTGACGAGGCCGGGATCGAAAAGCAGATTGCCGATTTCGTGAACTGCGCACTGATGGCGCAACGCGCAGGCTACGATGGTGTCGAGATCATCGGGTCGGCCGGCTACCTGATCAGCACTTTTCTCGTTCGCAAGACCAACCTGCGCACCGACCGCTGGGGCGGCGCGTGGGAGAACCGCATGCGCTTTCCGGTCGAGATTGTCAGGCGGGTTCGCGAGGCGGTCGGCCCCAATTTCATTCTGATCTTCAGGATTTCGGCCATGGACATGCTCGATGAAGGTCTGGCCTGGGACGAGGTGGTCTCGCTAGGGCAGGCGATCGAGGCTGCAGGCGCGAACATCATCAGCACACATTTCTGCTGGCATGAGGCGCCGGTGCCCACGATTGCCACCATGGTGCCCCGGGCCGCCTTTGCCCAGGTCACCGGACGGCTGCGCAAGCACCTCAAGGTGCCGATGATCACGAGCAACCGCATCAACATGCCCCATGTGGCCGAAGAGGTGCTGGCCAGGGGCGACGCCGATCTGGTCTCCATGGCCCGCCCGATGCTGGCGGATCCCGATTTGGTGATCAAGGCGGCGCAGGGCCGCGAAGACGAAATCAATACCTGCATTGGCTGCAACCAGGCCTGCCTGGATCACACCTTTAGCGGCCGTCAGCAGGTGAGTTGCCTGGTCAACCCCAGAGCCTGCAACGAGACCTTGCTCAACTATCTGCCCACCCCTGCCAGGCGTCGTATTGCAGTGGTGGGTGCAGGCCCGGCCGGCCTGGCCTATGCCACGGTGGCTGCCCAGCGTGGCCATGCTGTCACTTTGATTGATTCTGCCGCCGAGATCGGCGGGCAGTTCAACCTCGCCAAGCGCATTCCCGGCAAGGAAGAGTTCTACGAAACCCTGCGCTACTACGGGCGCATGATCGAGGTGCTGGGTATCACGCTGCGCCTGAATACCCGCGCTACCGCGCAGGCGTTGAAGGCGGAGGGTTTTGATGAGGTGATCGTGGCCACCGGCATTCAGCCGCGCAAGCCCGAGGTCGAAGGTATCGACCATCCGATGGTGGTGCCTTACATCGATGCCATCCTGGGTCGAAAGCCGATCGGCAAGCGGGTCGCCATCATGGGTGCAGGCGGCATTGGTTTCGATGTGGCCGAGCTGATTTCGCACGAAGGCGTCTCGGGCGCGACCGATGTGAATGTCTTTGCCCGCGAATGGGGCATTGACTTTCAGAACCATCCGCGTGGCGGCGTGACCGGCGTGACGCCTGAGGTCGCCCGGGCCGACCGGACGGTCTATCTCATGCAGCGCAAGCCCGATCCGCTGGGCAAGACACTGGGCCGCACCACCGGTTGGACCCACCGCATGACCCTGGGTCGCCGGGGCGTGCAGATGATCAACGGCGTGGAGTACCGGCGCATCGATGATGCAGGCCTGCATGCCATGGTCATGGGCCAGCCACGCCTCTTCGAGGTGGATACCGTGATCGTCTGTGCGGGGCAGATGCCCTTGCGCGCGCTGCACGATGAGCTGAATGCGCTGGGCGTGAAAAGCAGCCTGGTGGGCGGTGCCTTCGAAGCGGCCGAGCTCGATGCCAAGCGGGCCATCAACCAGGCCAGCCGCTTGGCGGCAACCGTCTGATCGCAGGAGGAATCGAACATGTCCGTTGCGGGCGAAGGCACCCGGGAGTCCAGCCTCAAGATGGCGGTGCTGCTCTGCGGCATCGATGTGAGCCTGATGGGGTTCGCTGCCTTGCAGTCGAACTCCATCACCATCCTGAGCGACTTTTTCAAGGAGAGCACCGATTTCATGGCGGTGCTCGCTGCTTTTCTGACCGTGCGGGCCGTACGGCGTTCACCCAATGAGCGTTTTGCCTATGGCGTGGGCAAGCTGGAAAACCTGGTCTCCATGGGCATTGGCCTGCTCATGCTCGCTGCGGGTGTGTTTGTCATCACGCAGGCTCTGGGTCATTTGCGCCATCCCCGGGCGGCCGAAGGCACCCTGGTGGGGCTGATGGTGTTTTCGGTCTATGCCGTCATCGGATTCATGCTGTGGGCACGCATCCGGCTGTCCCTGCGTCAGCAGCCCTCGGCCATCCTGAGTTCGCAGGCCAGGCTGTGGTTTTCAAAGGCGCTGTTCGATGCCCTGATGGCCACGGCCCTGGCGGTGGGCCTGGTGTTTTCGAATCAGACCTGGACCCACTATCTGGATCCGCTTGCTGCGCTGGTTGGCGCTGCTTTTTTGCTGCACGGCGCCTGGGCCATCACCTCCTCCTCAGTCGGCGATCTTCTGGACGCCACACTGGAGGAGTCGCTCAAGCTGCGCATCATGCGTCATCTCGTAGACCATTTTGACGACTATGAGCGCCTGCACGGGCTGCGGGCGAGGCGCTCAGGTCCGAGGGTCTATGTCGAGATCTTTCTTGAATTCGCTGCTGATCTGCCCAGTGCAGTCGCCCTTGAGCGGATTGAGTCGATGCGTGCTGACATGAGCGGTTCGATTCCGGGCGCAGAGATCAGCTTTGTGATGTCCCGAACAGGGCCACCAGCTGGCTGAAGACTTTGGGGTTGCCGGCCAGGACTTCTTCGTTGGCCAGATGCTCGGCATCCCCTGCCAGATTGCCGATCAGGCCGCCTGCCTCGGTGACCAGCAGGCTGCCTGCGGCGACATCCCATGGCATGAGACCCATCTCGAAAAATCCGTCATAGCGGCCGCAGGCCACATAGGCCAGATCAAGGGCGGCCGCACCAGGGCGACGCAGCCCCGCTGCGCGCAAGGCCACTCGCTTGAAGAGATCGAGGTAACGGTCGATATCGTCGTTCTTGCGAAACGGAAACCCGGTGCCGATGAGCGCGCCGTCGAGGCGGGCGCGCGAGGACACGCGGATGCGCCGATCATTGAAGTAGGCGCCGCGCCCCTTGCTGGCTGTGAACAGCTCATCCTTAGCCGGGTCATAGACCACTGCCTGGCTCAGTGCGCCCCGTTGCATCAGTGCGATCGAGACGGCGTACTGCGGCAGACCATGAATGAAGTTGGTCGTGCCATCGAGAGGATCAATGATCCAGACATGCTCGCAGGCCAGCACATCTTTCCAGATGTCGGCCATTCGACGCGGAAGGCTGGGGTCGGCAGCAGCGTCTCGCCCGGGATGGTTGCCCGACAGGCCGGTCTCTTCACCATAAAAGGCGTGTGTGGGATAGGCCTGCCGCAGGGTGGAAATGATGGCGTCTTCGGCAGCGCGATCGACCTCGGTGACGAAGTCATTGCGCTGCTTGCTGGCCACCCGCACGGTGTCGATGTCGACGCTGGCACGGGTGATGACGCGGCCCGCCGCGCGCGCGGCCTTGACCGCGACATTCAACATCGGATGCATGGGAGGGAAGAGCGAGTCGTTTAAGTAGACCGTAATTCTACGGCACGGCTCAGGGAAACGCCTTGCGCGTACCAGTCGGCGCGGCATAATCCGCGCGAAATTCAACCCTCGGGGACCCCACCATGTTGCTCGGTTTGGTGTTTGCCTATTTGCTCGTGACCATCGCCATCGGCCTTTGGGCGGCCAAGCGCGTCAAGACCAGTGCTGATTTTGCGGTGGCCGGCCGCCACCTGCCGCTGGCCCTCATCATCACAACCACCTTTGCCACCTGGTTTGGTGCTGAGACCGTGCTGGGCATTCCGGCCAAATTTGCCGAAGGTGGATTGGGTGCAATCGTTGAGGACCCTTTTGGCGCAGGCTTTTGTCTGATCCTGGTGGGTCTGTTTTTTGCAGCCAAGCTCTACCGCATGACGCTGCTGACCATCAGCGACTACTACCGCGCGCGCTATGGCCGCTGGGTCGAGGTGATTTGCTCCGTCATCATCATCGTCAGCTACCTGGGATGGGTCTCGGCGCAGGTCACAGCGCTCGGGCTGGTCTTCAATCTGCTTTCCGGAGGCGTGATCAGCATCTCAATGGGCATGGTGCTGGGCACGGTCTCGATCCTGGACTACACCCTGTTTGGCGGCATGTGGTCCGTGGCGATCACCGATTTCATCCAGATGATCATCCTGGTGGTGGGTCTGCTCCTGATTGCGGTTTTTGCGGCCGACATGGCCGGCGGTGCGGACAAGGTGATCGATCTGGCTGCCAGCAAGGATCTATTCAACTTCTGGCCCGAGCCCAGTGCCCACGAGATCCTCTTCTTTATTGCCGCCGGCATCACCATGATGTTCGGCTCGATTCCGCAACAAGACGTCTTCCAGCGCGTGATGTCTGCCAAGGACATCCGGGCCGCCACGCGCGGTCCGGTGATCGGGGGCGCGCTCTACATCCTCTTTGCCTTCGTGCCGCTCTTCTTGGTCACCAGCGCATTGATCATCATGCCCGAGCAGGCCGAGGCCCTGATTGGGGATGATCCGCAAAAAGTGCTGCCCACCCTGGTGATGGAGCACATGCCCTTTTTCATGCAGGTGGTGTTCTTTGGCGCACTGCTTTCGGCCCTGAAGTCCACCGCCTCGGCCACCCTGCTCGCGCCTTCTGTGACCTTTACCGAGAACATCTGGAGGCAGTTCAAGCCACGCATGTCCGACAAGGAAGAGCTGCGCGACATGCGGATCGCCACGCTGGGCTTCAGTACGCTGGTGCTGGCCTATGCGATCGTGATGGAAGGCACGCCAATTTACGAGATGGTGTCTTCTGCCTATCAGGTGCCGTTGGTGGGTGCCTTCATTCCCTTGCTGGCCGGTCTTTACTGGAAGCGCGCCACCACCCAGGGTGCGATTTTTTCCACGGTGCTGGGCCTGTTGACCTGGATTCTCTTTCTGGTCACGCCGGCCGGGGAGACCTTCCCTGCACAGCTGGCCGGGCTGATCGCGGCGGCGGTGGGCATGGTGCTCGGCTCGCTTGGGCCGCAGGCGCTTGCGAATCGGCATGATCCAGTGATCCTGGCTGCCCGTACGTCCCATTGAACCCGCGATTCGAGAGGAATACGCCTCGCCCACTGCACCAGCCCGACCCGCCCGAACTGAGGCGGATCGTGTTCGTTCTGGTCGGAACCAGCCATCCGGGCAACGTCGGCTCGACGGCCAGAGCGATGCGCAACATGGGACTGGCCCAACTGAGGTTGGTCGCGCCCCGGTTCGCCGACATGAGCACTCAGCCGGAGGCGATCGCCTTTGCCAGCGGAGCGGACACCATCCTGCAGGAGGCGAGCGTGCATGCTGAGCTTGCCGATGCCCTGGCCGATTGCTCACTGGCTGTAGCAGTCAGTGCGGAGCCGCGTGAATTCAGCGCCCAGCCGCAGACGCCTGAAGTGGTCTGCGCTCAGGCGCTTGCCAGCCTGCGGTCTCATCCCGAGCATCGCGTGGCCTTTGTCTTCGGGGCAGAGCGCACCGGGCTGACGATTGCCCAGGTGGCTCAGTGCGCGGCCTTGCTCAGCATCCCCGGGCATCCGCAGTACAACTCCCTCAATCTGGCGCAGGCGGTGCAGGTGGTGGCCTATGTGTTGCGTCAGCAGGCGCTGGCCGCGACTGGGATCGCTGTGCCCACGACGGACAGCGCAGACCAAGGACGCCTTGCCGATCATGCTGCGGTACAGGGCCTGATCGATCATCTTGAGCGCACCTTGCTGGCGATCGAATTTCTCGACCCTGCGAGGCCACGCAAACTGATGCCTCGGCTGGTCCGTTTCATTCACCGTGCTCAGCCCACGACCGAGGAGGTGGATCTGCTGCGCGGCATCTGCAAAGCGGTGCTGCGGCAACGCGGGCTCGGCTACACTGAGCCCCCTGCCGAGTGAGAGAGACGCTATGTTCGAGAGGATCCGGGAAGACATCGCCGTCGTACGCGACCGCGACCCCGCCGCGCGCTCGCGTCTCGAGGTCTTGCTGTGTTACCCCGGTATTCATGCGCTGACCTTGCATCGCTTTGCCCATCGTCTCTGGGGTATGGGCTTTCATACTGCCGGCCGGTTTGTCTCGCATGTCAGCCGTATGTTTACCGGCATCGAAATTCATCCGGGTGCCACGATTGGACGCAGGGTGTTTATCGATCACGGCATGGGCGTCGTGATTGGTGAGACCGCCGAGGTGGGCGATGACTGCACGATCTATCAGGGCGTGACTCTGGGCGGCACTTCGCTCACCCGAGGTGCCAAGCGCCATCCCACGCTTGAGGCCGGCGTGGTAATCGGTGCAGGCGCCAAGGTGCTGGGCGGATTCACCGTGGGTGCCGGTGCGCGGGTGGGCTCCAATTCGGTCGTCGTCAAGACGGTTCCTCCAGGCGCCACGGCAGTGGGCATCCCGGCTCGCATCCTCTCTGATGAGCGGGTTCAGCAGCGTGAGGCGCAAGCCGCCCGCATGGGATTTTCAGCCTATGCGGTCACTCAGGGGGCGGATGATCCGCTCTCGATCGCACTGCACCAGCTCATCGATCATGTGGCCGCCCAGGACCAGCGCATTGAGCACCTGACTCATTCGCTGCGGGCTGCGGGCGTTCGCACGCCCGACGATGTTTCCGAGCCTCATGCCCTGGATGCAGGCAAGCTCAATCGAATGGTCGACTGAGCCACCATTCGACCCGTTGTTCGACCTGTCAGTGCGTCGCGCCAGTGAGTGTTTCGACCTTGTCGCGACTGACTCGAAGCAGAGCCCCCCGGTGATCCTGCGCTGACCAGTCGCTCAGGACGGTCCGGCGCAGCGTGCGGCCATTGAAGGACGCATGGTGGTCCGCCGGGCGGTGAGTATGGCCGTGGATGAGCCAATCGCAGCTTGCTGTTTCAAGTGTCTGCGCCACCGCCTGAGCATTTACATCCATGATGTCGTCAGAGCGTTCGCGTTTGCCCGTCTCACTCGCTTGCCGTGCCTGACGGCCCATGAGTTGTCTCTCAGCCAGTGTGCGGGTCATGAACGCCTGTTGCCAGGCGGGGTTGCGACAAGTCGCTCGCCATTGCTGGTAGGCAAGATCATCGGTGCACAGGGCATCACCATGGGCCAGCAGGGCGGCCCGGCCCTGCAGCATCACCGGCGTGGGGTCATCGATGAGCTGGGCGCCGCAGCGCTGTGCAAAGGCCTCGCCCAGCAGAAAATCGCGATTTCCGCGCATCAGCCAGACCTGAGTGCCGCCTTGTGCGATCGATCGCAGCAGGGTGGCAAAGCGTTCCGCAAGTGCGTCGGCGCCATCATCGCCTACCCAGACCTCGAACAGATCGCCCAGCAGAAACAGGTGCTGACTGTGCTGCCCGTGTTGGGTAAGCGCTGAAAGAACCTGCTCTGCGGTGGCTGGGTCGTCGACCGACAGATGAAAGTCCGACCCGAACAGTGCGGACTCCTCTGCGGCGACCTCGATCATGGGGCGATCCGACGCACGGATTCGATCGTGACCGTTTCTGCAGGAACATCACGGTGCATGCCCGAGGAGGTGGTGCGTACGCCCTTGATGGCATTCACGGTGTCGATGCCCTTGACCACCTTGCCAAAGACCGCATAGCCATGGCCGTCGGG
>JBEELY010000359.1:0-3548 GCA_041167925.1 Pseudomonadota bacterium
TGCCGCAGGGAGGCATTGATGAGGGTATGGCCCGCCAGCTGTGGCCCCAGGGCCAGCAGCACGATGGGGGCGAGTGCCGCCATTGGCAGGGTCTCGATGCCATGCCCCAGCGCCCAGGCGATCAGGTTCATGGCGATAGCCGCCGCGCCGTAAACAATCGCGATATAGGCCAGCAGCGACAGCTTGAGATTGAGCCGGCGACCTACCAGCAGGTAGCCCGAGATGCTGATCGCGCCCAGCAGCGCGAGTGCGTTGCCCAATAGCGGCTCGCGGCCCGGCGGGGCGCTGGCCGCGGTCTGCACATCCGACAGCAAAATGCATCCGGTGCCCGCCGCAGCCAGCAGGATGCCCATCAGCGTGCGGCGTGAAGGCGGCTCGCGCAGGATCAGCCAGGCGGCCAGCCCCACCCAGACCGGGTTGGTGGTGACCAGCGCCACGCTCGAGGCCACCGAGGTGTAGACCAGCGAGGCAATCCAGGTGGCAAAGTGCACCGCGAGCAACACGCCCGACAGCGCCGCCACCGTCCAGTCGGCACGCCCCAATGCACGCAACTCCTGCCCGCGACGCAGCCAGGCAAAGGGCGCAATCAGTACGGCCGCAAGCGTGAGCCTGGCCGCAGCCACCGTGAGCGGATGCGCGCCGGCGTCAATCGCCCAGCGGATCAGCAGTGCAGCCGTCGAGACAATCAGCACGCCCAGGGCCAGCAGCCCGTATCGGAACAGCATCAGCGGCGCTCTCGTCGGGTTGATGATCCGTTAAGGTGTCGGGCCCGATCAGAGAGTAAGGCAGCGCACAATCAAATCGACCAGGATGAAGCCCGGCTTGCGCTCAGGTCTTGGGCAGGGTCACGCCCCGCTGTCCCTGGTACTTGCCGCCGCGGTCCTTGTATGAGGTCTCGCAAACCTCATCGGACTCAAAGAACAGCATCTGCGCGCAGCCCTCGCCCGCATAAATGCGGGCAGGCAGCGGCGTGGTGTTAGAGAACTCAAGCGTCACCTGGCCTTCCCACTCAGGTTCGAGCGGGGTGACATTCACGATGATGCCGCAGCGCGCATAGGTGCTTTTGCCCAGACACACCACCAAGGTGTTGCGGGGCACGCGGAAGTACTCCACGGTGCGGGCCAGCGCAAAGGAGTTGGGCGGGATGATGCAGACCTCGCCGCGGAAATCCACAAAATTGCCTTCATCGAAGGCCTTGGGATCGACGATGGTGCTGTTGATGTTCGTGAAGATCTTGAACTCGTCCGCACAGCGCACGTCATAGCCGTAGCTGGAGGTCCCATAAGAGACGATGCGCTGGCCATTGACATGCCGGACCTGTCCGGGCTCGAAGGGCTCGATCATGCCGTGCTGCTCGGCCATGCGACGGATCCAGCGGTCGGATTTGATGCTCATGCAGGGCTCACAAGGGGGTCAATCGTGACCATGAAGGGAAGGGTTGGGTCCGCGATCGGACCAGCCGAGGTCGCAAGGAACCCGTCATTCTCGACAATCGGCTGCACCGGGGCAAGGCGACGGTCATTTCAGTGGGCTCAGAACGCCGTGGTGCCGCACGGGCAAGGCGATTGCTATCCTCAGGCGATGAGCGCTTTCCCCATCGCATCGCAATCTTCGCCGACAGGCCCTGACCCAGTCCCGTCCATGACTGGCATTCCCGCATCGCCCGAGGCGCTGCAGGCCCTTCTGCAGGCCCAGGGCTATCTGGCCGATACCGCGCTAGCCACCGTGAGTTGGCTAGGGCTGAAGCTCGGTCGGCCGCTTTTGCTTGAAGGCGAAGCCGGCGTGGGCAAGACCGCCCTGGCCAAGGCCCTGGCCGGTGCCCTGGGAACCCGTCTGATTCGCCTGCAGTGCCACGACGGCATCGACCTTGCGCAGGCGGCCTATGAATGGAATGTGGCCCGCCAGATGCTGCGCATCCGCATGGCCAGCGCAGATGCGCCTGTGGCCGAGTCCGACCTCTACACCGATGAATTGCTGCTCGAACGCCCGCTTCTGGCGGCCCTGCGCAGCCCGATGCCGGTCGTGCTGCTGATCGACGAACTCGACCGGGCCGATGAGGCCTTCGAGGCCTTCCTGCTCGAATTTCTCTCCGAATGGCAGATCAGCATTCCCGAAAAAGGGACCGTGCAGGCCTTGCATCGGCCGCTCGTGCTGCTGACCTCAAACCGCACGCGTGAGCTGCATGACGCGCTCAAGCGGCGCTGCCTGTATCAATGGCTGGGCTATCCCGACCTCGCGCGCGAGCTGGCCATCGTGCACGCCCATGCGCCCCAAGCGGCCGAGGCCCTGTCGATGAAGGTGGTTCATGCGGTGCAGGCGCTTCGCGAGATGGGTCTCTTCAAGCCTCCGGGCATTGCAGAAACACTGGACTGGATCGATGCCCTGCTCGCGCTCGATCGCCATGCACTGGATGCGCCTGCGCTGCAGGACACGCTCGGCGTGGTACTCAAGGTGCAGGAAGACCTCACCCGCATGCAGGGCGATGTAAGCGAGCAGTTTCTACGCGCACTGCCTTGAATGCGCCGACGCCCTCAGGTGCACTGACGCACAACCTGGTGCTCTTTGCCAGGCTGCTGCGCACCTGCGGCTTGCGGCTGGGCACCGACCGGTTGCTGCTCGCACAGGAGGCCTTGCTCAGCATTGCACTCGACTCACGCGAGGCCCTGCGTGCGGCGCTGCGCTGCACGCTCACGCAAGGCCATGAGGACCAGCCCCTGTTTGATGTGGCCTTCGAGGCCTTCTGGAAGGATCCGCGCTGGCTCGACCGTGCGTTCGCTCAGGGACTGGTTGAACCCGAACAAGGGCAGCACGAACTCGCCCCGCACAGTGATGAGCAGGTCAAGGACGACCCCCTGACCCGACGGGTACAGTCCGCGCTCGAGGCCCTGATGAGCCCGGGACAGATCCCCCCCGAGGACAGCCCGCAGCCAGGCAGTGAAGTCGAGTGGATCCTGGGCTGGTCGCAAGAGCAGGCCCTGCACTCAAAGGATTTCGAGGCGCTTGCAGCCGAAGATCTGCACGAGGCCTGCAGATTGGCCCGCGCGCTCGTACCAGCGTTTGAGCCGGTGCGCCTGCGCCGATTTGCGCCTGCAGCACGAGGCAGGCTCGATCTGCGGCGCAGCCTGGCGCGCTGGCGCCGAACGCCCGATGCGCCGCCCCTGCTGTTTCGAAGTCCTCGCGAGCGGGCACCGGGTCTGGCGGTACTGCTCGATGTCTCGGGCTCAATGGAGCGCTACAGCCGCGTACTGATGCACTGGTGTCATGGCCTGGTGCATCGGCCGGGGCAGCGCATTGAGGTGTTTGCCCTCGGCACCGAGCTGCATCGGCTCACCCCTGCCCTGCGTGAACCCGACCCGGACCGGGCGCTGCGCCAGGCCCGTGCAGGCCTGCCTGGTTGGGGCGGCGGCACGAGGCTCGGCCCCTGTCTTCAGGCCTTTAGCCGCGACTGGGCACGACGCGTGCTTCAGCATCGAAGCGTGCTGCTGCTGGTCACCGATGGCCTGGACCGCAGCGACCCCGCCCTGCTCGCCGCCGGTGCACAACGCCTG
>JBEELY010000155.1:0-2599 GCA_041167925.1 Pseudomonadota bacterium
GGTTGAAACGCGCCAAAGGTCAGGCCGGACAGGATGTTGTTCAGAAGGCCGGAATTGCCGTCGTAGATGATCTTCCACAGGATGGACACGACGACGATCGAGACGACGACGGGCATGAAATAGATGGTGCGAAACACGTTGATGCCGCGCAGTTTCTGGTTGATCAGCAGGGCAAGGCCCAGGGCCAGGCCGCCTTGCAGCGGGGCCACGATGATCACGAAGAGGAAGGTGTTGACGACCGCCTTCATGAACACGACGTCGCTGGCCAGCACAAAGGTGCGGGCATCTCCGCCCGAGGAAAAGCTGAACCATTCGCGCTTGCCGTCATATTGCGGATAGTCGGGGTTGTTGCGGGTATAGCTGCGCAGGCTGGGGTATTCGGGTTCGCCATCCTTCATCTGGACAGCACCACTGGCGTCCTTGAGAGGGTCCAGCGTCAACAGGCCCAGGCCCAGAAGCTGTTCGTAATTGGTCAGGCCGACGAATTCGGTGGGGTTGGGCGAGATCAGCCGCTGGTTGGTGAAGCTGAAGGCCACGGCAAAGACAAAGGGCAGCAGAACAAAGGCCACCATCAGCCCGAAGGCGGGCCCGGCCATCAACCAGCCGGAGCGGTGCGAGACGGTGAATTTTGAGGCCATGATGCAGGTCCTTTGCGGGGAAATCAGGGGGCGGCTGACCGCCCCCAAAAGTTGCTCGGGAGGAGCTTAGTGCCCGTAGCCGCCGTTCTTCTCGATGTCGGCGTCGATCTCGTCGGTGGCTGCGTCCAGCGTGGCTTCGACGTCGGCACCGTTGGCGATGTCCGCCAGGGCCTTTTCGAAGATCTTGGCCGCGACCGGGTAGCCGGGGGTGACGGGGCGCAAAAGGCCCTGACGCTGGGACAGGTCATAGAACACAGCAAGCGGGCCACCAGCCTTGTAGTTGTCGGTCAACTCGGCTGCCGCAGCGGTTGCCGGGATCAGGCCAAGCCCCTTGGAGAAGCGGGCGAGGTTGCTGGGTTGAAGCGCGAAGTTGATGAAGGCGTTGGCGCCGTCAGCATGCTTGGAGGTGGCCGAGATCGACAGCTGCCAGCTGGCGGCACCGATCTTGGAGCCGGTACCAAAGTTCGGGGCGGGCATGAACACCACGTCATCATAGGCGTCCAGTGCGCCCAGAGCCGCCCAGTTGCCGTTCCACGAGAAGGCATACTTGCCCGACGCAAAGCCCGAGTCGCGGTCAGCGCCGTCTTGCGTGGCCTGAGCGTAGCCGCCCTTGAAGAGGCCCTGCCACCAATTGCCAAAGGCCATCCCGGCCTCACCGTTCAAGGCTCCTTCGGCGGTCTTGTAGGTGGTACGGTCGACCATGTCGCCGCCAAAGCTTTGCAGGAAGGGCGAGAAGGCATAGGGGTACCATTCGCCGGTCCAGGCCATGCCAAGGTCCAGCGCATATTCGAACTTGCCCGAGTTCTTGGCGGCGTCGAGAGCGGCCTGGAATTCCTCGCCGGTCCACGGCTCGTCAAGGGTCGGCTTGCGCAGTTTCAGCTCGTCCAGATAAGCTTGGCGGGTGACCAGTGACACGGCCGCATCCCACATGCCGATGCCATAAAGCTTGCCATCCCAGACGCCTTTCGGCCCGGGCAGATAGTCCTTGATCAGGCTTTCGTCGATGGCCAGAGGTTGGAGATAGCCGGCCCAGGCCCAGTTCGGCAGGATCGGGCCGTCGATGTCGATGATATCGGGCAGAGTTCCTGCAAGGGCACCGGCCACGATCGAGTCGTTATAAGCGCCTTGCGGGAAGGTCGTGATCACGACTTTCCAGTCGGATTGGCTGGCATTGAATTCGGCCAGCATCTCGTTGACCAGTACCATCTCGGTTTCGTTGCCGGCACCGTGATACCACATGGTCAGTTCTGTCTGGGCAAGGGCAGCGCCTGCAAAGAGCGTGCTGGCCAGCATCGCCCCTGCCATGGTCTTGTGAAGTGTCATTGTCGTTCCTCCGCTTGGGTTCAGTCATTTCAGGTTTGAGGCGCTCAAGTCCTTGACCGATGCGCGCCAGCACACCGGGCCCGCAACGCGCTCGACTGCGGGGTCATTCTGGGGTTCGCCCGAGATCAGGGCCAGAAGGCGCTGCCCTGCGCGCTCGCCCATGGCCCGGTAGGGCAGGTCCACCGTGGTCAACGGCGGGTAAAGCTGTTCGGAAATGACGCGGTAGTCGTCATAGCCCGCGACCGAGATCTGGTCGGGCAGTTTCAGCCGGCGCGAGCGCAGGATGCCGTAGACTTCCAGCGCCATCTTGTCGGTGCCGCAGCACAGCACGGTCGGCGGGTCGGGCAGGCGCAGCATGCGGTCGATGGTGGCGATCAGGAGGCGCGTCTCAGCCTCGCGGTCGGGCAGGTCGCAGGCGGCGAGCAGGGCGGGGTCAGGGGCGATGCCGGCCGCTGTCAGGGCATCGTGATAGCCTTCGGTCCGCAGTCGGCTCGCCTCGACATCGACGCGCAGGGAGAGATAGCCGATGCGGCGGTGGCCTGCCGTGATCAGGCGTGCCACCAGATCATGCTGGCCGCGCCAATCGTCGGGCAGAATTGCAGGTGTGCCGCGATCATCAAAGCAGTTGGCCAAGATCA
>JBEELY010000123.1:0-4970 GCA_041167925.1 Pseudomonadota bacterium
CTCGTTCATTTTGGCAATAGAGCCGCGGAACCCGTGCCAGCGCCGGAGGGTTCACATTCCATACATCGCCGGCAATGTAAGTGACATGCTCAAGGGCGCCATCGACTGGCGCATGAAACCGGTGGTACATGGTCGAGGTGAGTCTGAGCGTGACGTAGGTGCCGCCCAGGAAAGGCGCTGCACAGACCGTTGGACCGAGCAGGTCGCTCAAGGCGTAGGTCTGCCCTTTAGCCTGGACCAGCAGGCCTTGCGTGATGTGACCGCAACCCACGACATAGGCATCGCAGGGGCTGGTGACGGTCTTCGGATCTTGGTTGACGACACGTGAACCCGGTTTGAGTTCGCGCGTGAAGCAGGCATGCAGACTCTCAAACGCCTGTTCCTTGGCGTCGCTTAGATCGAGTGGGCTGAAGCGCCGCCAGATGGCAATCGAGAGCCGCGTGAGCGCCGGGCTCCTGATCTTGCTGTAGCGGCCCATCAGACGGGTCAGGAATGCACGGGGAATGCGGTTGGTCAGCGCGAAATTCAGCGACTCGTTCTGGGCGAGTCGTTGCAGCAAGGAAGTGCGCTTGATTCTTTGGATCGTCGCCAAGGCGAGGGCTTTCATCGAGATGTCAATCTCGAAGCGTAAAGATCAGGTGTTGCTGATGCATGACATTGGGAGAGATGCATGGAACTGGAATTGACCTGGATTGTTGCTGCCGCAGGCCTGTCGGCATGGGTTGCTCCCAAGGCGGCGCGACGCGTGCAGCTCTCGCGCGCCAAGCACCGCTCTCTGGCGGGACACTCGAGAATCGCAAAGCGCCTGTCCGAATGGCTGCCCTCGTGGTCCTATGACGAAGCGCATTTCTTCTGCGTCGACGGGGCACCAGCTGAGGTCGCAGCACGGCGTAAGGCTGCCCTGCAAAGACTCGGTGCGGCTTTTGCACAGCGCTTTCCTAAGGGCGCTGAAATGAGTGCGGGTGCCCGTCAAAGCCTGCCCGATCTTGAGTTCACCTCGAAGTACCGAGTGCCGTTTCAGTTCAGTCCACTGATCAGCGCCATGATCAAGTCAAGCAGCTTTGTCGAACGCAGTGATGGCGTCACGGTGACCGACATCGACGGCAATGTGATGTTCGATGTTGCGGGCTCCTATGGCGTCAATCTGCTCGGATATGACTTCTACAAGGCGACCATCCAGAAGGCTGTAGAGGAAGCTGGCGCACTGGGTCCGGTGCTGGGCGCCTACCACGCCGCTCTGCCTGAGGTGATCGACCGACTCAAGGCCATCAGTGGCCTGGATGCGGTGTCTTTTCACATGTCAGGGACAGAGGCAGTGATGCAGGCGGTACGACTCGCCCGGTATCACACGCGCAAAACCCATCTGGTGCGCTTCTGTGGCGCTTATCACGGCTGGTGGGAAGATGTTCAGCCCGGCCCTGGCAATCCTTCGCCGCATCGCGAGACTTATACCTTGCGAGACATGGATGAGCGAAGCCTGAAGGTGCTCCGGTCCAGGCGCGATATCGCTTGCGTACTGGTCAATCCCCTTCAGGGCCTGCATCCCAATTCACCCGCACCAGGAGACTCCTCGCTGGTGGATAGCGGTCGCAAGGCAGGTTTCGATCGGCAGGCCTACGCGGACTGGCTGAAGCAACTGCGCGAGGTGTGTACCGAGCGCGGCATCGTGCTGATCTTTGATGAGGTCTTTCTCGGATTCCGGCTCGCGCCTGGCGGTGCCCAGGACTACTTTGGCGTTCGCGCCGACATGGTGACCTACGGCAAGACACTGGGCGGCGGATTTCCGGTAGGCGTGGTGTGCGGCAAAGCCGAGTTCATGAAGCGATATCGGGATGATCGACCCACGGATCTTTGCTTTGCCCGCGGCACCTTCAACGCCCATCCGTATGTGCTTTGCGCCATGCGTGCTTTTTTGAGGGCATTGGATGAGCCCGAGGTGCACTCGCTCTATGCCAACCTGGATCAGCGCTGGCAATCAAGGGCAGAGGATCTCAACGCCAGGCTCGCCGAGGCTGGGCTCCCGGTTCGGGTGTCAGCACTCTCATCGGTCTGGACGGTGACCTACACCGAGCCCTCCCGCTACAACTGGATGCTTCAGTTTTATCTGCGCTTGCAGGGCCTGGCGCTGAGCTGGGTGGGCAGTGGCCGAATGATCTTCAGTCTGAACTACCGTGACGAGGATTTCGCTGCGGTTCGGGATCGCTTTGTCGCGGCCGCCCGTCAGATGCGCGACGATGGTTGGTGGGATTACGCACCAGTGAGCAACAAGGCGATCCGGCGTGGCATCTTGCGCGAGATGCTGCACACCCGCTTTCCGATGCTGGTCAGTCGCTAAGCCTGCGCCGCCGACGGTCGAAGGGCCGTCGGCATCAAACAAAGCGAAGCAAAGAAAAACGCCGGCGCAAGCCGGCGATCTCGAGTGAATCAGGCCAGCGTGCCCGTGAGGACGCCGGCCTTGCCTGATGCAGTCTCAGTGCTGGCCCGAGCCGGTCGTGGCGGGCGCAATCCGCTCGCCGCGCAGGAGGGCCAAAGGAGCCTTGTAGTACAGCGCGATGTCGTGAAAGGGATCAGTCACGATTTTGGTCGCCCAGACAATGCCGGTGAACAGGTCGCGCTGAATGGTGAGTTGTAAGACCCGCAGGATCAGGCCAGAAACGCCAAGGGCCAACCAACCCTGGCCAACATCTTCTGCAAACTCGGACCAGGTCTGTGCGGGCTCGATGAAGCCCAGCAAAGAGCGGTCGGCCAGAAGCAGGGCAGGCCAGATCGCCCATGCACCCATGAGGACAATCTTGCGGCGGATGTTGTAGCCCACCTTGATTTCCTCCTTGTACTCGTCGGTGACCTGGTTCACGTGGTCGTAGCCGCGCGGTTCAAAAAAGAAATGCCCTGCCTGACGGGTCACCATCGAAAAACACCAGGCGATGATGGCCGCCCATGCTGGATTAACGAACAGCATGGCGTAGGCGACCAGGAAGCTGATGGCGCTGATTAGATGCAGGCTCTGGTTGATCCGGCAATGGTGGTAGAACCGGTGGTCGTCCCAGCGCTGAATGCGCAGTTCTTCGAAGAATCGTTGGAACACGGGGTCTCCCCTGGAGTGAAGGTAGGTGACCCACGAGTGTCAACATCCTCGATGACAGTGGCGTGAAGTTTGCGTTGCAAATTCATGGCGGTTTTTGTCATGTTCCTGTTGCATCAAACTGAAACCATCAGCGCCATGAACGCGCTTTCTTCTGCTGATCCGACAGCTCTCTTTACATCCGATCAGATCCAGGTCGAGTCGCTTGGTGCACGGCGAAGAATGCTGCGCCTAGCCGCAGTAACCGAGACATGGCCACCAGAGGTCAACGGTGTCGCCTACACCCTGAATCGCCTGCTGCAGGCGACCATCGAACACGGTCACGAGGTGCAACTGGTTCGGCTGAGGCGCCCGGCTACCGACCCTGCCGCCAAAAATGGCGCGGTGGCTGAGGGGGGCTTTCATGAGACGGTTCTGCGCAGTCTGCCCATTCCCCGTTACCCTGGTCTGCGCATGGGCGTGCCATCCAAAGGCGCGTTGTTGAAGCTCTGGATGCAGCAACGCCCCGACCTCGTTCATATTGCAACCGAAGGCCCGCTCGGATGGTCCGCATTGCGTGCGGCGATCCAGCTTCGAATACCGGTCACCAGCGACTTTCGCACCAATTTTCATCGCTACAGCGGGCACTATGGCTTGGGGTTGTTCCGCAAGCCCATTGCCGGCTATCTGCGCAAATTTCACAACCGGACCATGCGCACCATGGTCCCCACTGCGCAACTCGCCGAGGAGCTTTCCGCGAGCGGGTATCGCAATCTGACGGTCATCGGACGTGGCGTTGATACCAGCCTTTTCTGTCCCTCAAGGCGCAGCGAGGCACTGCGGCAGTCGTGGGGAGTGGGCCCAAATGACCTGGTGGTCGTCAATGTCGGGCGCCTGGCTGCAGAAAAGAATCTCGATCTTCTGATCCGTGCCCACGAGGCCATCATGGCGCAGAACCCGCAGGCGCGCCTGGTGCTGGTGGGCGATGGTCCTTTGAGGGCTGCGCTGAAGCAGCGTTGTCCTCAGGCGATCTTTGCCGGGCAACGCAAGGGCGAAGACCTGGCCGCCCACTACGCGTCTGCCGATCTCTTTATTTTTCCGAGCCTGACCGAAACCTTTGGCAATGTGGTCACGGAGGCCATGGCCAGTGGTCTGGCCGTGGTGTCCTACGATTGCGCGGCAGCCCATGAACATATCGATCATGGACTGAGTGGCCTGCTCGCCGAGTCCGGCCAGGAGACGCGCTTTATTGCTCAGGCCGCGCTTGCTGCAATCGACACGCCTTTGCGCGAGCGTCTGGCCCGCGGCGCTCTGGTAAAAGCCAAGACTTTGAGTTGGGACAGCATTGCGACGCAGTTTGAGGGAGAGCTGTTTCAGGTGCTCAAGCAAGGCTGAACTTGAGGGCTCAGCGGCGCGACCCTGCATAGCTTTCCGGTGCCCATTTTGCAAAAGCCAGGGCGACCACCGTGATACCGACCGCACAGACGACCAGAGCGCTGCCTGCACCTGCGATATCGGCAAGCAGTCCGAGTCCGATCGGCCCGATCACGTAGCCAATATCGGAAAGCGCACGGTAGGTGCTGATGGCTGCTGCATTCATGCCTGCAGGAGCGTTATCTGCCGCATAGGCGGTGGGCGCCGCTCCAGTGACCGCCGAAGCCACGCCCCACACGATGCTGGCCATCATGAAACTAGCGTAGCTATTGGCGATCCAGAATCCCATAAAGGCGAGCCCAGTCATCAGGGCTGCAGTGACGATCAGAGGCTTGCGACCATAGCGATCCGCCACCATGCCGCTCGGATAGGTTGCAAGCAGTCCGCACACGCTGCCCACCGCCATGGCTGCACCGATCTGGCCCGCACCCATCGAGAGCTTGCTAGAGGCCAGCAGCGGCACGATGCTGAACAG
>JBEELY010000406.1:0-2802 GCA_041167925.1 Pseudomonadota bacterium
GGCGCCAGTCTTCCGGTCACATCCCTGGTCGATCAGTTCTATGCTGACATCCAGAAGATGGGCGGCGGCCGCTGGGACACCTCCAGCCTGATCCGACGCCTGCCCCGCAAGACCTGAGACCCCGCCGGCCCTCAGTTCAACCTCAGTTCAACCTCAGTTCAACCTCAGTTCAACCTCATGTCAGCGGCGAGGCGGGTGGCCCCTTGAACCGGCGCCGCTCGCCCAGGGGCCACCACAACAGGGCCAGCAACACCAGCAGGCCGAGGATCAGCCACAGCACCTGCTCATTGGGCGGTTGAATCCCGACCGCCGTGAGGACCAGCGCACCGAGCGTGGAAATCAGTCCACAGGCCTTAGACGCCCTGCCCAGACGGAAGGGGCCCTTGCGCTGCCAACGTCGGCCTTCGGTGAATACACCCGCCGCGATTGGCGCCACATAACTCAGGTAGAGAAAGACCGCACAGGCGGTCGACAGCACGGCAAACGCCTCGGCCCAGAGCGTGAGCGCCCCGGCAGCGAGCGCCATGCACCAGATCGCCCATGCCGGCGTGGCATGCACGGCATCAATCCGGGCGAGCCGTGTGGATGCAGGTAAGCCTCCATCACGCGCAAAGGCATAGGCCATGCGCGAGGCCGAGAGCAGACCGGCCAGACCGCACAAGGCATTGACCACAATCAGTCCGAGCATCAGCGCCGCTCTCAGCGGTCCGGGCAAACGCTCTAGCAGCGCCGCCAGAAAGCCCGAGCCCTGCGCAATGGCATCGGGAATGTTCTCGAGCGTCAGCACGAAGGTTGTCACCAGCAACCCGCCCAGCAGGGCTGACCACAGCACGGCGCGCACAATGCCCTGTGGAACGACCCGTGCGGCCCCCCGGGTTTCTTCGGCGGCATGGGCTGAAGCGTCAAATCCCGTGAGGGTGTACAGCGGCAGGATCAGCCCGGCGAACACCGCCCAGACTGCGATGCGCCCGGAGACGTCTTCGATCGTGGGCCCGCCCATGGGCAGATTGCGCTCCAGGCGAACCAGCCTTGTCCAGTCGATGTCAAGCCATGAAGCGCTCGCCACGAGCGACACCATGAGCACCGCGCCGAGCACAATGATGAGCACCCCGGAACAGTCGACCAGGCGATGTACCAGGACCGGGGCACGATGATTCAGCAGGGCCTGCACGCCCAGAAGCGCAAAGACAAAGAGGGGAAGCTCAAGCGGCGACACGGCTTCTTCGAGCAGCGCTGCACGGACCAGCTCCGGCCTGACAAAAAATTCATAAAGACCCACATTGACCGAGGCCACGGCCAACAACAGTCCGAGCAGGTTGAGCCAGGCGGTCAGCCAGCCCAAGCCCCTCCCACCGAGCAGGCTGGCCCAGTGGTAGAGGCCTCCGGCGGTTGGAAAGGCCGATGCGATCTGGGCCATCGACAGCGCCACACAGAGTGCGATCAGTGCACCCAGGCCCCAGCCGAAGAAGACCGAGAGCCCGCCCCCTGCCGCCAGTGCAAGCGGAAACGCCGTGATGCCGCCGGCCAGGATGCAGATGATCGAAAAGGACACCGCGAAATTCGTGAAGGCGCCCATGCGACGACGCAATTCCTGCGTGTATCCGAACTGCTGCAAAAGCGCGGCATCGTCGTCCGTGGCGGCCTGTGGGCGCGCCGTTGTCGTGGCTTCTGTGTTCGCACGCGGGCCCAGCGCGCCCTGGGCGCAGTCGCGATCGTCAGGCATCAGAACCGGCTTCGCCAACGCTCGCCCAGGGACAGCGCTGCACTCAGGGCAGAGCGATCGCTGCGGCGCAGCGCATCCTCGATGGTGTCGAGCTGTATGCGAAAGGCTGCCGAGGAGTTGAGCACCGCCTCGCGGTTATCAAGCAAGATGCCGGCCCAGAGATCGGCCGGCGAGCCTCCCACCCGGGAGGTATCGCGCAGGCCTGCGCCATGAAAGCGGATGGCCGCATCGGCTCGTGGCCCTTCACCGATCGCGGCAGACAAGGCAAAAGCGACCGCGTGTGGCCAGTGAGAGATGTCGGCAAACAGGGCGTCGTGTTCGGCTGCGTCCATACGGGAGACCCTGGCGCCCACGCTGCGCCACAAGGCCTCGATCCCCTCGAGCGCATCGGCATCGCAGTCGGTGGTGGGGCAGGTGATCAGGTGGCGGCCTTCAAAGAGATCAGCACGCGAGGCCTGGGGGCCGGCGCGATCAAAGCCCGCGATCGGATGGCTGGCCAAAAAACGCCCGAGTCGTGCGCCCAGCCCCGCCTGGGCTGCCTCCAGGACAGTGGCCTTGGTGCTGGAGACGTCGGTGAGCCAGGCGTCTGCGGAGATCGATCGGGCGAGTTCCCCTGTGCTCAGCCAGGTCGCATTGACCGCGACCGGGGCCGCCAGCACAACGATGTCCGCTCCGGCAACGGCATCGGCCACGCCGGAGGCAACACGGTCAATCCAGCCCAGGGTCAGGGCAGCCTGAGCATTGACCGGATCGAATCCACGCACTTCGGCCACCAGCCCGCGGGCACGCAGGGCGGCAGCCACCGAGCCTCCAAGCGCGCCGGTACCCAGTACCGCCAGGGTCGGCCTTGCAGGCAAGGGCCAAGGCGGGCTCATGCGGTCTGCTTCGGTCCGAGCGCTGCGCGAAGTGCGACAAGGAAGCGATCGTTTTCTTCGGGCAAACCCACGCTGATGCGCAACCAGGTCGGCAGCCCATAGTTGGCCACCGGACGCACGATCACCCCCGCGCGCAGCAACGCTTCATTCACCGCTGCAGCATCGCCCACTTCCACCAACACGAAGTTGCCATAGGAGGGCAGA
>JBEELY010000167.1:0-3966 GCA_041167925.1 Pseudomonadota bacterium
CCGGCTGGTCGTCGCTGTGCAGGCCGGCTCGGGGCGCGAGCACGGGCCTGGGATCCGCATCCCGCTGACGCAGGCGGCAGACATCCGCCCCGTCGGTCTGCTGCTGGCCGGGGGGCGGGGGCGGCGCTTCGATGCGAGCGGCCAACAGGACAAACTTCTGCAGGCTCTGGCGGGTGAGTCTGCGGCGAAGCGGGGCATGACGGCCGCCTCGGAGAGCGTGCCTCAAAAGGACGAGGCTGCACAGGCCTGGAAACCGGTCGCTGCTCGGGCCTGCGCGGCGCTTGGCGCCGGAACGCAGGCGGTGCTCGCGGTGATCCGTCCCGATGCGCCTGAAGCCCTTCGCAAGGCCCTCCACGACGCCGGCGCCATGGTCACGGTGTGCCCGGATGCAGACGAGGGCATGGGTCACAGCCTGGCCCATGCGATGCGTGAGGCGCGGGTTCGATGGCCCCATCTGCAAGCCGTGCTGGTGATGCCGGCCGACATGCCTTGGGTGCGCGACGAAAGCGTGCGCGCGATTGCGCGTGCTGTCGAAGAACAAGCCGTACAGCGCGATGACTCGCATCCCGGCATCGTGATCGCCCTCACCCCGTTGGGCGAGCGCGGCCATCCGGTGGGCTTCGATGCGCGGCATTTTCATGCGCTGCAATCGTTGCGAGGCGATGCGGGCGCCCGCAGCCTGCTCGCCCGGCTGGACCCGATCCGCATCTTTCTTGATGATCCCGGCATCGTGCGTGATGTCGACACTCCCGAAGACCTCGAGACGCCATGAAAAACGCCCCGATTCTTTACCGCATCGACCCGATCGATCCGCATGGGCATCGCTTCCAGGTGACGCTCACCGTGCGCGAGCCCGATCCCGAGGGCCAGCGCCTGGCACTACCCGCCTGGATTCCCGGCAGTTACATGATCAGGGAGTTTGCCCGGCACATCTTGGCCATCGCAGCGCATGACGAACGCGGCGTGGTTCGGCTCGACAAACTCGACAAGGACACCTGGCGCGCAGCACCGGCCCTTGGCGCACTGGAAGTGAGCTACACGGTCTATGCCTGGGACCTGTCGGTCCGTGCCGCGCATCTCGATGCGACCCATGGATTCATCAACTTCACCAGTCTGGCGCTTTGCGTGCTCGGGCAGGAACACCGCCCTTGCGCCGTGGATCTGCTGCCTCCCCCGGAGTCGGTGGCTACCGACTGGAAAGTGGCGACCAGCCTGCCCCGCGACGGCGCGCGCAGCCATGGTTTCGGCCGCTATCTGGCGCCTGATTACGATGCACTGGTCGATCATCCGGTCGAAATGGGCCGTTTCGTACTTGGCCGCTTCGAGGCTGCGGGTGTCAGCCATGAGATCGCCGTGACTGGGCGCACCGACATCGATATGAAACGGCTCACGCATGATCTGGCCCGCATCTGCGATGCGCAGGCCAGGTTGTTCGAACCCCGCACAGGGCAGGCGCCGTTTTCGCGCTATGTTTTTCTCACCATGGCGGTCGGTGATGGCTATGGAGGGCTGGAGCATCGCAACAGCACCGCTCTGCTCTGCCAGCGCAATGACCTGCCCCATGCCGGGCTGCAGGCACCCAATGATGGCTACAAGACCTTTCTTGGGCTGGCCAGCCATGAGTATGTTCATACCTGGCATGTCAAGCGTATCAAGCCCGCGGCCTTCGTGCCCTACGACCTCTGGCACGAAACCCACACCCGACTGCTCTGGATCTTCGAGGGATTTACGTCTTACTACGATGATCTGATGCTGGTACGTGCCGGCGTGATCAGTGCGCAGGACTATCTGACCCTGCTGGGGCGCACGATCTCGCTGGTGCTGCGAGGTCCGGGCCGATTGCGCCAGAGCGTGGCTGACTCAAGCTTCGATGCCTGGACCAAGTACTACCGTCAGGACGAAAATTCGCCCAACAGCATCGTGAGCTACTACGCCAAGGGCGCGCTGGTGGCGCTGGCCATTGATCTGACGGTGCGCGCGCGCACGCAGGGCCAGCGTTCGCTCGACGATGTCATGCGTCTGATGTGGAGCCGCTACGGACGTTCGTTTTATGACGCCCAGGGGGCCAGCAGCGATCCGCAATCCCAGCAAGGGCTGGCCGAAGACGCCTTCGAGCCTTTGCTGCGCGAGGCCACCGGGCTCGACCTGCGTCGTGAGCTGCGTGCCTGGGTGGAGGGGACGGCCGACCTGCCGCTCTCCCGGCTGCTCGAGCCGCTGGGCATCGCGCTCAAACTTGCAGCCCCGGATCGCAGTCCGAGTCTGGGTGCCCGGTTCGCTGCATCCGGCGGCGATCTTCGTATCAGCACGGCCCTGACTGATGGCGCGGCGCATCGTGCCGGACTGTCGGCCGGCGATGTGCTGGTTGCGATCGATGGACTGAGAATCAGCTCTGAAGCCAGCCTCAAGGCGCTGCTGGCGCGACGCAAGGCTGGCGACCGCGTACGCATTCATGCCTTCAGGCGTGACGAACTCATGGACTTCGAGGTCAGGCTGCAGGCGGCTGCGGCTACCGAAGCCACCCTGTCGATTCAGGAGGCGGGCAGCAAGGCCGAGGCCGCGGGCCGGCTGAGGACCGACTGGCTGGCGGGCTGAGTTGTCCCGCCGACTCAGTCGGGCTGGGGCGTCAGGCGAGCAAACGCTGAGGGTCGGCTAGCGCGCGAAGAGCGTCGCCAGTGCATGGCCGGGATCAGGGGCCCGCATGAAGGCCTCTCCCACCAGAAAGGCATGGACGCCGGCATCACGCATCTGGCGCACATCGGCGACGGACAGGATGCCGCTTTCGGTAATGACCAGCCGGTCTGAAGGAATGCGGCCGAGTTGCCCGAGGGTGGTCTGCAGGCTCACCTCGAAAGTGCGCAGGTCGCGGTTGTTGATGCCGAGCAAAGGGGTGCGAAGGCGCAGCGCGCGGTCAAGCTCTTGAGCGTCGTGCACCTCAACCAGGACGTCCATGTGCAACTCATGGGCGCAGGCCTCGAGTTCGGCAAGCTGGTCATCGCTCAGAGCCGCCACGATGAGCAGCACGCAATCAGCGCCCCAGGCACGGGCCTGCAAGACCTGGTAGGGGTCGTAAAGAAAATCCTTGCGCAACACGGGCAGGCTGCAGGCCGCCCGGGCCTGCGTCAGGTACTGAGGATGGCCCTGAAAAAACGATTCGTCGGTGAGGACCGAAAGACAGGCCGCACCGCCCAACTCGTAGGCGGCCGCGATCTGCGCCGGCACGAAATCCTCGCGCAGCACGCCCTTGCTGGGACTGGCCTTTTTGATCTCGGCAATCACTGCACTGCGACCATCGGCGATGGCCCCCCGCAGGGCAGCCTCGAAGCCGCGCGGGCGACCCGCGCCACTGCTCTGGGCCATTGCCTGCTCGCGTATGGCTGCATCGGAGATCTGCTGACGCGCGGCGACGAGCTCGGTCCTCTTGACCGCCATGATGCGTTGAAGGATGTCGGACATGCGCAGGCCTTGTAGCGGGTCTCAGGAGCCCGCCAGACGGCGGGTGCAGGCGATGAATTCTTCGAGTTTGGCGCGAGCCGCGCCACTGGCCAGCATCTCGCGGGCTCGCACAATGCCTTCGCCGATGGAATTGCACAGGTTGGCCGCATAGAGCGCAGCGCCGGCATTGAAGGCCACGATTTCACGAGCAGGCCCTGGGCGGTTGTCGAGCACCTCGCGCAACATCACGCAGGACTGATCAGCACCATCCACCACCAGCCCGCGGCTGGAGACCATGGACAGCCCGAAATCCTCGGGATGGATTTCGTATTCACGGACCTCGCCGTTGCGCAGCTCGCCGACCAGAGTGGCCGCGCCAAGCGAGATTTCGTCCATGCCATCCTTGCCATGCACCACCAGGACATGGTCGGCGCCAAGTCGCTGCATCACCCGCACCTGGATGCCCACCAGATCAGGATGGAACACACCCATCAAGGTGTTCGGCGCACTGGCCGGGTTGGTGAGTGGCCCCAG
>JBEELY010000074.1:0-2874 GCA_041167925.1 Pseudomonadota bacterium
AGGCAGCCGCCCGACATGTGTCGCGATATCTTGAGCGCCGGGGTAAAGGCCTGGGCCTTCGTCTGGGGGTCCGCACCACAGGCTGCTCTGGACTGGCCTACAAGCTCGAATACGCAGACGAGATTCAACCCGAAGACGTTCAGTTTGAGAGCCACGGCGTTTGTGTTCTCGTCGATCCAAAAAGTCTGGTCTACATCGATGGCACCGAACTCGACTTCGTACGTGAGGGTTTGAACGAAGGTTTCAAGTTCAACAACCCGAATGTCAAGAGCGAGTGCGGCTGCGGCGAGTCCTTCAAGGTCTGATGTTCGCCCCCTGGGTAGGTGGTCATCGCCGGAGCGGCATGTGAATCCGCTGGACAGAAGCCACTTTGAGTTTCTCGGCCTGCCTGCCAGATTCGCGATAGATGAGCAGGCACTGCATGAGACCTTCAGGCGCGTGCAGTCGGCGATTCATCCCGACCGTTTTGCCAGTGCTGCTGCAACAGAGCACCGCATCGCGATGCAGTTGGCCACGCGGGCCAACGAGGCCTATGGCACCCTGCGAGACCCCGGTAGGCGTGCTGCCTATCTGTGCGAACTCAACGGCTGTCCGGTGCGTGCCGAGACAAATACCGCAATGTCTCCGGACTTCCTGATGCAACAGATGGCCTGGCGTGAAGCCCTGCAGGACGCGCGAGAGAGTGGCGATCGTGCGGCCCTCTGTGGTCTTGAGCAGACCCTGTGCGATCATCGAAAACAACTGCTTGACGAGCTTTCCTGCTGTCTCGACGAGCGCCACGACTATCCGCGCGCCTGCGATGCTGTGCGACGCTGGATGTTTATCGACAAGTTTGGCCGGGAAGTGGCCTTCGCCCGAGAAGCGCTTCCCGCAGCCTGATCCGGATCCTCCCTCATGGCCTTGTTGCAGATTTCCGAGCCGGGCATGTCGCCCGAGCCGCATCAGCGGCGTCTTGCGGTCGGTATCGACCTCGGGACCACCCACTCTCTGGTGGCATCGGTACGCTCTGGTGCGGCCGAAGTCCTGCCCGATTCGTTCGGGCGCGTTCTCCTGCCCTCGGTAGTGCATTACCCTGCCTCGGGCGCAGTGCAGGTGGGACAGGTGGCCTGGGAGTGTGCGTCTGAAGATCCGCGCAACACCATTGTGTCGGTCAAGCGATTCATGGGCCGGGGCCTCGCCGATGCGACGCGGCATCCATCACCCTACGAGTTTGTTGATGCGCCAGGCATGGTCCGGTTGCGCACGGTGGCAGGCGATCGCAGTCCGGTTGAAGTCTCTGCTGAAATTTTGCGGGCGCTAAGGGAGCGTGCCGAACAGACGCTCGGTGATGACCTGGTGGGGGCGGTCATTACGGTACCTGCCTATTTCGATGATGCGCAACGCCAGGCAACCAAGGACGCTGCTCGGCTCGCCGGCCTCAATGTGCTGAGGCTGCTCAACGAGCCCACGGCTGCAGCCATCGCCTATGGCCTCGATCAGGGCGCCCAGGGCACCTATGCCGTCTATGACCTTGGCGGCGGCACCTTCGATATCTCAGTACTACGCTTGAGTCGCGGCGTGTTTGAGGTTCTGGCCACGGGTGGCGATACCGTGCTCGGAGGCGATGATTTCGATCAGGTACTGGTCAGTCATTTTGCGAACGAACTGAAGTTGCCCGAGCTTCGCCCTGATGATCTTCGTCGACTGCTCAAGGCTGCCCGCCTGGCCAAAGAGACGCTTTCGACTTATTCGAGCGCTCGCATCGAGGCTGTGCTGGGCGGCGAGTTGCGATCCCTTGAGGTCAGCCGGGAGCAGTTCGAATCCCTTTCGGCATCCTTGCTCGAGCGCACGCTCGATTCGGTGCGTCGCACCCTGCGCGACGCTGGGCTGAGTGCATCCGACTTCGACGGTGTGGTTCTTGTGGGTGGGTCCACCCGCATGCCCATGGTGCGGGAGGCCGTCTCGCGCCTGTTTGGCAAACCTGCACTCACAGACCTGGATCCGGATGAAGTCGTTGCGCTTGGCGCGGCGATGCAGGCCGATCTACTGGCTGGCAACCGGCCTGCAGGAACGGAAGACTGGCTGCTGCTCGATGTGATTCCGCTCTCGCTGGGGCTCGAAACCATGGGCGGTCTGGTGGAGCGCATCATTCAGCGCAACAGCACTTTGCCAGTGGCCCAAGCCCAGGAGTTCACGACCTTCAAGGACGGTCAGACCGCCATGGCCGTGCATGTGGTGCAGGGCGAGCGCGAGCTGGTGGCTGATTGCCGTTCGTTGGCCCGCTTCGAGTTGCGCGGCATTCCGGCCATGGCGGCAGGTGCGGCGCGTATCCGCGTGACATTCCAGGTAGACGCCGATGGTCTGCTCTCGGTCAGTGCGCGAGAATTGTCGCAAGGGATCGAGGCCAGCATCACGGTCAAGCCCTCTTATGGCCTGGGCGATGACGATATCGCCCGTATGCTGCAGGAGGCCTTTGGCTCGGCAGAGTCGGACATGAAGGCGCGGGCTCTGCGCGAGCAACAGGTCGAAGCCGATCGCATGCTCGAGGCCACGCAGGCGGCTCTGGATGCCGATGCAGATCTGCTCGATGCCTCTGAGCTTGCCGATATCGAGGCCCAGATGCGCGAGTTGCGCCAGGTCGCGCAAACCAGCACCGATGCGCAGCAGCTTGAGTCGGCTGTGCAATCCCTCGCCCGGCAGACCGAAGTCTTTGCCGCCCGTCGCATGGACCGTGCGATTCAGAGAGCGCTTGCTGGACAGCGAATTGATCAGCTATGAGCACCATCACGATTCTTCCCCATGACACGCTCGCGCCCCAGGGGGCCCGGTTTGAGGCACAACCCGGCGTGAGCCTGTGCCAGCAGTTGCTGGATCACGGTATCGATATCGAACATG
>JBEELY010000126.1:0-3799 GCA_041167925.1 Pseudomonadota bacterium
AAGCGACCAAGCAGGCGTTTCTGATACGCGATAGGGTGGTCTCCGATCCAGGCCGTGTGCCCGAGCCCCCTTCGGCCTTTCTTTCGTCCGCTGCGCTCGACGCAAGGGCTGCGAGGATCGACACGGCGTCCGCTTTGCCCTGGCCACAACCCACCGTGCCCGGCGACACCATTTGGATGGGCGCGATCGACAGGCAGGGCCGTGCCGTCAGTTTCATCCAGAGCGTGTACTGGGAGTTCGGTTCGGGCTGTGTGCTGCGCGATACCGGCGTGACCTGGCAAAACCGCGGCACCAGCTTCTCGCTGGATCCGAAAGCACTGAACGCGCTCGAGCCCGGTCGCAAGCCCTTTCATACCCTGAACCCGTCGATGGCCATCTTCGACGATGGTCGCACCATGCCCTTCGGCACGATGGGCGGCGAAGGGCAGCCTCAAACACAAGCTGCGGTGTTCACCCGGCACGCCCGCTTCGGGATGCCGCTCGCGCAGGCGATCGCAGCACCGCGCTGGTTGCTCGGCCGCACCTGGGGTGACACCACGACAACGCTCAAGCTCGAGAATCGCTTCGACTCCGGCCTGATCACCGCCTTGCGGCTCGCAGGCCATGATGTCGAGGTGCTTCCCGCTGCATTCAGCGACACGATGGGCCACGCGGGAGCCTTGGTGCGCTACCCGGATGGCCGTATCGAGGGCGCAGCGGATCCTCGCAGCGACGGAGCCGCCTGCGGGGTGTGAGCCGCAATGGATAAAGCGCCTCTTGCCGAGTTCAGGTCGAGATTGAGTCGGTCACTAAACCAGTGCCGAGATGCGATGATCGCCTCGTCTCGTTGCATCTTTAAAGTCCTGTCTGACTGATCTCCCGTTGTCCATCTGCTCGTACCTGCTCAGGGAGTGCCTATGAAGCGCTGGCCTTTTACTCTGCTTTTGTGCCTCGTCTTTCCGTTGACCACGGCCTCGCAGCCGCACTTCGGATGAACTGGGCTGCCCAGGCTGCTGACATCGAGAGGGCGACCCTCGACGCAGTGCCACCTTCGCATCGTGAAGAACTGGGTGGATGGTTGCTCGGTCTTGATGCCGGAACCGTCCAGCGAGCCAAAAGCGCAGCACCGCTCGTGCAAGGTCATGCGCTAGTCACCTCCATCGATACGATCGCAGCGCTCTATCGCGATGCCGGATTGATCCCGTGTTTTCGCGTGCCCGATGTTCCAGAGCTGGAGGGTGTTCAGCGTCGGTTAACGGTACAAGGCTTGACTCCGGGTGAGGCCACCCATGTGCAGTGGGTTGAGGCCAATCGCCTTGAAGCGCTGCGTTCAGCGTCCGATATCGAAGTCAGCCTCAACGACCGGCCTGATGAGGCCTGGTGCGCGGTCTTTCTAGGCGAGGGCTTTGACCCCGTCGATGGCGCAAGCCGAACGCGCATCCTGATGCGGGCGGCCCATGCCCTCTACGCCAGTGTGCAGGTTGAGGGCGCGACGGTTGCGGTGGGCATGGGCAGTTTCAGCCATGGTTGGGCCAGCATCCATGGCATGCGGACACTGCCTGCATGGAGGGGGCGTGGCTACGCTTTGGCGATCATCGGTCGCTTGCTGGCGGAAGGGCGACGCCGTCATTTGGATCGGGTCTTTCTGCAGGTCGAGGGGGCCAATGCGCACGCCCGAGCGATCTATCGAAGACTGGGCTTTCAGGATCTCTGGACGTATCGCTACTGGCAGCCAGGAGCATCAGAATGAGCATTCAGATCGGGCCCCTTGTGCTGCCTGTGGCGCCTTTGGTGTTGTTCGGGTTCTTGTTGCTCACGTCCCTGGCGGCAACTCGAATAAGTCCGAGAGAGCTTCGCTCGGGTGTTGATACGGCCGTCTGGACATCAGCTCTGGTGGGGCTGGTCCTTGCCCGTTTAACCCATGTCCTGGTGCATTTCGATGCCTACCGTGGCCAGATGCTGAGCTGGCCGGATATTCGGGATGGCGGCTTCATCGCCTGGCCCGGGGTGATTGCAGGCCTGCTGGTGCTGCTCTGGATGCTGCGTCGAGCGACAAAGGTCAGGGCTCGGGTCAGTGCATTGGCGCTGGGATCTGCGCTGCTCTGGTTCGGCGCGTCCAGCGTGCTGGACCAGCGCGGGCCTTCGCCACAACTGGCCCTGGCATCCATACCAACTGTCCTGATCGAACTCGACCGAACCGTTCAAGGTACGCCGACGCCATCCGACGCGGCATCGATCCACGGCGCAGGTGGTGCGCCTCGTGCGCTGCGTCTGGAGCAGATTGCCCAGCAGGGCGGACAACGTCCCATGGTGGTCAATCTCTGGGCCACCTGGTGTGCCCCCTGTCGCGCTGAAATGCCGGTCTTTGCCAAGGCGCAGCGCGAGCGCCCCGACATCGATTTTGTCTTTGTGAACCAGGGCGAAGCCTCGCCCGTCATCCTCGCCTACCTGCAGCGGGAGCAGCTGGACCTGAAAGGACTCTGGCGAGATCCTGTATCGGCGCTGGGTGTCGCGGTAGGCTCATCCGGCCTGCCCACCACCCTGATCTTTGATGCGCAGGGCAGGCTGGTGAAAAAGCATCTGGGTGTACTGAATGAACCTGCACTCAAGATTGCGCTCACCCGGTTGGGCACCTCGCGATGACTCGCTCCGGTTCATTCATTACCCGTACCGATCTCGCACGTCTGGATGCCGAGGATCCGCTGGCCTTTGCGCGCGATCGGTTCGCGCTGCCCGAAGGCCTCATTTATCTCGATGGCAATTCCTTGGGGGCACTGCCGCGTGCAGTGCTGCCCGCGGTGCAGCAGACCGTTTCAGATCAATGGGGCCAGGGCCTGATCCGCTCCTGGAATGACGCCGGCTGGATTGACGCCCCCCAGCGCGTAGGTGCGCGTATTGCAGCGCTGATCGGCGCGGCACCGGATGAGGTGATTGCGGCGGACTCGACCTCGGTCAATCTCTTCAAAGCCCTGTCTGCGGCCTTGCGCCTGCGGCCTGGTCGTAGCGTGATCCTGGGCGAAGCGGGCGACTTTCCCACCAACACCTACATCTCCGCCAGCGCAGCGTCGCTCTTTGCGCGCGACTTCAAGGGGGTCGAAACCCACGATCTCATGGCGCAGATCAATGAGCAGGTGGCCGTGGTGGTGCTCACCCATGTCAACTACCGAACCGGACGCCTGCATGACATGGCAGCGCTCACACAACGTGCGCATCAGGCGGGCGCGCTGATTCTCTGGGATCTGTGCCACACCGCAGGCGCCATGCCCTGTGATCTCAGCGCGAACCAGGTGGATTTCGCGGTGGGCTGTGGCTACAAATACCTCAATGGTGGCCCAGGAGCACCCGCATTTGTATACGCCGCCCGCCGGCATCATGCGGTTCTGGCGCATCCGCTGACCGGCTGGCTCGGCCACGATGCCCCCTTTGCGTTCGAAAAAGACTACCGCCCCGCACAAGACCTGCGTCGCATGATCGCGGGCACGCCGCCGGTGCTCGGCATGCAGGCCCTTGAGGCCGCACTGACCGCCTTCGATGGCATTGATCTTCATGCGCTGCGAGCCAAGAGCCAGGCCCTGACGGAGATCTTCATTGCCCTGTGCGAGCAGGAACTGGAGGGTCAAGGGTTCGCCTTGTTCTCCCCACGTGATCCGGATCAGCGCGGCAGTCAGGTCTCTTTTACGCATCAACAGGCCTATCCCATCATGCAGGCCCTGATCGCCCGGGGCGTGATTGGTGATGTGCGTGCCCCGGATATCCTGCGCTTTGGCTTTGCGCCGCTGTATCTTCGGCATGTCGATGTCTGGGATGCGGTGGCCTGCCT
>JBEELY010000156.1:0-5699 GCA_041167925.1 Pseudomonadota bacterium
CTGTGGTCAAGGTCTATGGCGGCCAGGCCTGGGAGCATTCGCGTTTTTCAGCTGCGAGCGAAGGGCTGCGCCGCTTTGCGATGCGCATGACGGTCGCTGGCGCCACCATTGTCCCGGTCACGCAAATTGCAGCGTCGATTTCGGTGGCGATCGTGATTGCGATCGCACTGGTTCAATCCCGGGCTGACGAAACGACCGTCGGCGGATTTGTTTCCTTCGTTACTGCGATGCTGATGCTGCTGGCGCCGCTCAAACGCCTGGCCAACATCAATACCGACCTGCAGCGTGCCATGGCGGCGGCTGATGTGGTCTATCAGTTCATTGACGAGCCCTGTGAGCCCGATACGGGTCAACAGGTTTTGGACCGGGCCCGCGGTGATCTGCGTTTCGAATCGGTGGGTTTTCGCTATCCGGGTGCGACGTCGCAGGCTCTTAGCGGTATTGACCTCGATATTCGCGCCGGTCAGACGATCGCGCTCGTGGGGCCCTCGGGGGGCGGCAAGAGCACGTTGGCCCATTTGATTCCACGCTTTCAGTCGCCTACCTATGGTCGCATCCTGATTGATGGCATTCCGATCGAATCGCTCACACTAGCCAGCCTGCGGCGGCAGGTGGCCTGGGTGAGCCAGCATGTCATGCTCTTCAACGACACGCTGGCGGCCAATGTGGCCTATGGCGACGAACGGGGGGCCTCACGCGAACGCATCGAGGCCGCGGTCCGTGCCGCCTACCTCGAGGACTTTGTGCGCGGGCTGCCCGAAGGGCTGGACACAGTGATCGGCGACAACGGCATACGCCTGTCCGGCGGCCAGAGGCAACGCCTGTCGATTGCGCGCGCGATTCTCAAGGATGCGCCCATCATCATTTTCGACGAGGCGACCTCGGCACTGGACAACGCATCCGAGCGTGCAGTCCAGTCGGCGATCGAATCCCTGATGGCCCATCGCACGACCCTGGTCATCGCGCACCGCTTGTCCACGGTGGTGCATGCCGATCGCATTCTGGTGTTGTCGGCGGGGCAAATCATTGAATCGGGTCCGCATGAAGCGCTGCTGGCCCAGGGTGGCCTGTATGCGCAGCTCTATCGGATGGGGCTGTCTGGAGATGCCGAGGTGTAACGGGTTGCTTCACGCGTCGGCCCATCGAGGCAGGCACGCGTTGTGCAATGGAGTACTCCACTTCAACCGTCTTGCCCCATGAAACCCTTGAAAATCCTTTCCGGCCTGGTCATGAGCTGCGCACTGATATTGCCAGCACTGGCGCAACTACCTCCACCTCCACCACCACCGCCTTCTGGCGGCTCTGCTGGGGCGAGCGATCGCGATGGTGATCAGCAACGCGTGCGTCCGCCCAGACCCCTGCCACCCCCTTCGGCCTTACCGCCTCCGCCAGCCCAGCCGGCGCCCGTACCTCGACCCCCGTCTTATACGCCGCCACCGCCACCGCCGCCGCGCCCGCCCGCCTATGCGCCACCGCAAGCGCCGCGGCCGCCCGTGTATCTGCCGCCTCCACCGCCGCGGCCCTTGCCCACGCCACCCGTCTGGCGTCCTGCGCCGCCGATTTCGGTCGTACCACCGTGGCGCCCCTGGCCCTACTACGACGCCTTCGGCAATCCCTACTATCCGCCTCGCTACTATCCCTACGCGCCTTACTATCCTGCGCCGGTGCAGGTCATCCCCGCGCCGGTCTATGGCACCACCGTGATCGTGCCTCCGGCGCAGGTCAGCCCCTTGCCACCCATGCAATGGATCGAGCAGCCGTCCGAGCCTGCGGCGCCTCTGGCCGGGTACTGGTATTGGTGCGCTGATCCTCAAGGCTGGCATCCCCAGGTTCAGGACTGCCCCTCCGGATTTGTTCCTGTGGCGCCGAATGCTGAAGGACAGCAGCCATGAACATGAACGCTTCATGCGTCCTGCGCAGGCTTTTCATGGTGCTGGCTGCATCAGGTCTGGCGGCCTGTGCCACTTCCCCTGCAGGCCCGACATGGAATGCCATGCCCGGATCTACCCGGTCCCTGCAGCAATTTCAGATGGATGATGCCTACTGTCGTTCCCAGGCCCTGCAGGCCAGCGGTGGGCGCAGCGCCCAGCAGGCCGCAGCAGATGCCACCGCAGGCGGAGCGATTGCAGGAGGGGCCCTGGGCGCAGTCGCAGGCGGAATCATCACCGATGGACGCAATCTCGGTGCGGGTGCAGCAACGGGCGCATTGCTCGGTGCCGCAGTGGGCAGCAGTCAGGGCAGTCTCGATGCGCTGACTGCACAACAGCGCTATGACCAGCTCTATTTCAGCTGCATGTATGCACTGGGCCATCGGGTGCCAGTCCCCGCGGGCGCCTTCAGTCAACCTTCCTCACCCAATGGGTCCGTGCCTGCGCGGCCGCCCGCTATCCAGCCATCGCTGCCCGTGGGTACGGATCCTTCCAGACCCGCGCCCCCGGTGCCGCCCCCGGGATTACCTCCGCCTCCTCCGAGGTCGTGGCAACGGGGCTGACACTTGAGGCCCTGGCCGGTCGAAGGGCATGAATCCCTTACCATCCGTAGGTGGACAGGCGCTCCGATTCCGCGGAGCGCCTTGAACTTGTGCTCTGCACTGCAGTTGCAGTGCACTCTTACTTTCACGAGATGCTGATGAACGAGGATCGCTTTCCGCGACCTGCATTGACCGACCTGCCAGATGACATCCGCACCCAGTTGCTGGGTGTGCAGGACAAGGCAGGCTTTGTGCCCAATGTTTTCCTGAAGCTTGCGCGCAGACCGGCCGAGTTCCGTGCTTTCGTGGCCTACCACGATGCCCTCATGCTCAAGGAGGGGGGGCTCTCCAAGGGTGAGCGCGAGATGATTGTCGTGGCCACGAGCGCGGCCAATGACTGCCTGTATTGCGTGGTGGCGCACGGCGCCATCCTGCGCATTTACGAAAAAAACCCGCTGATCGCTGATCAACTTGCCGTCAACTGGCACAAGGCTGTCCTCAGCCCTCGTCAGCAGGCCATGATTGCCTTTGCGGTCAAGGTTGCCACCGATTCACGCGCGCTGGATGACCATGACTTTAGGGCCTTGCACGCCCATGGATTCACGGACGAAGACGCCTGGGATATCGCCTCGATTGCGGCTTTCTTTGCGATGTCTAACCGCCTGGCCAATGCGACCGGGATGATGCCCAACCCCGAGTTCTACCTCATGGGACGGGTCCCGCGCGAAAAAAAGGCCTGAGCATGCTGCTCAGGCCTGCGAGGACGGCCACCGGCCCGAGAATGAGGTCTCAGGCCTGAGGGCCAGGGGCGCGCGACTTACTCGCGCCCGCCGTCCACTGGCGCAGCGGCGCCCACTCGCGTTGCCACAAAGGTGCCAGCAGTGCCGTCGGCCGCCAGCGTGCTGCCCTCAATACGGGCACCGTTCACCCGGCCCACGTAGGACCTCAGCACGCCATTGGGATCCATCATGTCGAAGCTGAGCATGTCACCGCTCAGCCGCACATTGCGCAGCTTGCCGTCCATGGCGGTGCCACGCCAAGTGCCGGTCACCTGCTGAAAGGCCTGGGTCAGAGAGAGCTGTGACTCCTGCGTGCCCCGGGTTTCCTGGCCCGTCAGTTTCCAGGAGCCACCCACCGCCGCCGGCACGATCCACAGGTAACCCGGCCGGTTTTCGACCGTGGTGGTGTCATCGGGCTCCCACGTGCCCATGGTGAACTGATGGGTGACCAGACGAGTACCGGGTTTCATCTTGAGCAACGTCGGGCGCAGCTTCAGATTCAGGCCGGGCAGCAGGTACATCGTGATGACGGTGGCATTGCTGTAGTCAAAGGTAAAGATGTCACCCTGCTCGAAGCGAGCCCGTTCGCCAACGCCCGCGGTCTGGGCATTGCGCCGCGACAGGCTGACCATGTCAGGGTTGAACTCCACGCCCAGCGAGCGGGCCTTGAAGTCGCGTGCCGCGGCAATCACGATCTTGCCGTCGCCCGAACCGAGATCCACCACGACGTCATCGGGCGTGACCTGGGCCATCTTGAGCATGCGGTTCACGAGTGCGTCCGGCGTGGGCACCCAGATCACGTCCTTGCCTGCCTGGCCCACATGAGGCGTGAAGGCCTCGGCAGGTTTGGTCTGCGCCTGGGCTGCGATCGCACCGAGACTGAGGGAGGCGGCCAGGGCGAGTTGCATCACGCTGCGGCGGTCGAGGCGACCGAAGGATCGGATACGACCGGGTGATGTCTTGACTGCGGAGGATTGCGCGGTCTCTTGGGTTTGGTTCATGACGATGTCCAGTGGTGGGGTCCGTGGGTGACGGTGGTTCGCGAGCGTCAGATCTTCTTCAGGTCAGGATGATAGCGACCCGGTCAGGCGCGCTCGAAAATGGCCGCGATTCCCTGTCCACCTCCGATGCACATGGTCTCCAGACCATAACGGCTGCCACGTCGCTTCATCTCGTGCATCAGGGTGGTGAGAATGCGCACACCCGTGGCACCGACCGGATGGCCCAGCGAGATGCCTGATCCATTCACGTTGAGCCGGTCATCCAGCGCCTCGAGGGTCGTACCCCAGCCCTTGACCACCGCCAGGGCCTGGCAGGCGAAGGCTTCGTTGAGCTCGATCAGGTCCATCTGATCGAGGCGCATGCCAGTGCGCTGCATCAGGCGGGCTACCGCCGGGACCGGGCCGATGCCCATGCGGGAGGGATCACACCCTGCCGCCGCCCAACCCACCAGAAAGCCCATGGGCTCGAGCCCAAGCTCGGCCAGCTTGTCCTCGGCGACCACCAGGCAGGCCGCCGCTGCGTCATTTTGCTGGCTGGCATTGCCGGCGGTGACCGTGCCGTCCTTCATGACCGGGCGCAGGCCGGCCAGGCTTTGCATGCTGGTCTCAGGCCGGATGCCTTCGTCACGGGCGACCATGACGGGATCCCCCTTGCGCTGGGGCACGGCCACGGCGATCACTTCATCGTCGAACTTGCCCGAGGCCCAGGCTGCCGCGGCGCGCTGTTGGCTGCGCACCGCAAAGGCATCGGACTGCTCCCGGGTGATGGCATGGTCGCGGGCCAGGTTCTCGGCGGTTTCGATCATGCCGCTGATCTTGCCGAAGCGATGCTCGGGCTGGGAGCGCTCGCGCCCCCGATCAAGACGGTCATGCAGCTTGACCGTGCCCGAGCGCGATCCCCAGCGCATGTCGGTGGTGTAGTACTCGACATTGCTCATGCTCTCGACGCCGCCTGCCATGACCACGTCAGCCGCACCGGTCTGCACCATCATGGCCGCGGTGGCAATCGACTGCAGACCGCCGCCACAGCGTCGATCGAGCTGCATGCCGGGCACATCGATCGGAAAGCCCGCCTGCAGGGCCACCCAGCGGCCGGTACAGGGCGCTTCGCCATTGGCATAGCTTTGCGAGAAGACCACGTCATCCAGCCGGGCTGGATCCAGCCCCGTGCGCTTGATGATTTCCCGGGCGACCGTGGCGCCGAGCTCCTCAACCGGCACGCCCCGCAGCGAGCCGCCAAAGGCACCAATGGGCGTACGAAGGGGACTGACAATGGCGGCACGTTTCATGAAAGGTCCTGTCGAGAGGGTTGGAAATGGTTGCAGGCAGGCGCTCGCAGGCTACATCAGGACGATGTCGTACTGCTCCTGCGAGTAGAGCGACTCCACCTGAAGCGAGATCGGCTTGCCGATAGCATCGCCCAGCGCGGCCAGATGCTGAGACTCTTCC
>JBEELY010000202.1:0-3332 GCA_041167925.1 Pseudomonadota bacterium
CGAGCCGATGCTGAGCTCAAGGCCTTGCCGGTGCTGATGGTCACGGCCGAGGCACGCAAGGAAGACATCGTTTCTGCGGCCCAGTGGGGTGCTTCGGGCTATATCGTCAAACCCTTCACCAAGGCCACCCTCGAAGAGAAAGTTCAGAAAATTCTGCAAAAAGCAGGTATTTGAGGACCCGATCATGAGCGACCAGGAAGACCTGTATCACCATGTCGGACGCCTGACCCGCCAGCTGCATGATGCGTTACGCGAGCTGGGCTACGACCGCGAAATCGAAAGCGCCGTGGGCTCACTGCCAGACGCGCGCAATCGCCTGTCCTACATCTCCCGCCTGACGGGTGAGGCCGCCGAAAAGGTGCTCAACAGTGTGGACGAGACCAAGGCCGAACTTTCGCAGTTGTCAGGGGGGGCGCGCGAGATGGCTGTTTCGCTGCGCAACGATCCGGTCGCTGCGGTGGCTTCAGGCCGACTCATGTGTTTTCTCGATGAGGTCGGACAGAGCTCGACTCGCGCCGATGCGCATCTCACCGAGATCATGCTGGCGCAGGACTTTCACGACCTGACCGGCCAGGTGATCCGCAAGGTGGTCACGCTGGCCCAGTCGCTCGAAACCCAGCTGGTTCAGTTGCTCATTGCGAGCAGCCCTGGCGATATTCCGGGTGGACAGGGCGCGACCGGCACCTACGTCACCGGAGCTCCGGTGTCGGACGACGCCGCACGTGCGCCTGCTGCCGGGCCAGCGCTGGAGGGACCGGTGGTCATGACGGCCGGACGCAACGACGTGGTGACCGATCAGTCCCAGGTCGATGATCTTCTGGAGTCTCTGGGATTTTGATTTGGCGGGTTTATCCCGCCTTATTCGGAGCCTGACCGCAGGGCTCAAGGCAGACAATGAATCTACGGATTCTTGTCGGCCACCATGTCTGAAGCTTCTGAAAATCGCGATGAACGGCAGCTACCCGCCTCTGAGCGCAAGCTGCAAAAAGCCCGTGAAGACGGGCAGGTTCCGCGTTCGCGCGAGGCGGCCCACGCAGCGTCACTGATCGCGGCGCTGCTCACGCTGGCCCTCTATGGTCCGAGCTTTGCCCAACAGTGCCTGGCCCTGATCCGCAGCAGCCTGCGCATCGATCGAGAACTTGCACGCGATCCGCAGCTGGCGCTGAATGCGGCAGCAAGCGAGGCGGGTCAGGCCCTGCTGGCCGTGCTGCCCATCCTGATCGCACCGGTGGCCGCAGCCTGTCTGGCCACGCTGGGCATCGGGGGGCTGGTGTTGACCCTTAAACCCGTGACGCCCGATCTGAGCAAGCTTGACCCCCTGAAAGGCATCGGAAGGATCTTCTCGGTCAAGTCGCTGATCGAACTGGGCAAGCTGGCCGGCATCGCGCTCGGGGTGGGTGCGGTCGGCTTCTGGATCGTGGTCGAGAGTTTGCCCCGCTTTGCCGCCTATGCCGGCATGCCTCTTCCGCTGGCGCTGGCCAGTGCAGGCGAGGATCTGCGCATTGGTCTTCTGTCGGCATGTGCCGTGGTGATCATTGCCGCGGCGGTCGATGGGCCCCTGCAGATCTGGCGACATCGCAAGGACCTGATGATGACGCCTGCCGAGGCCAAGCAGGAGTACAAGGAAACCGAGGGCGATCCCCACGTCAAGGGCAAGATCAAGGAACGCCAGCGCGCCATGTCGCGCAACCGCATGCTGGCTGCGATTCCCAAGGCCAATGTGGTGGTCACCAACCCGACCCACTATGCCGTGGCCCTGCGCTATGACGAGGGTGGCCTGGGCGCGCCCCGGGTGGTCGCCAAGGGCGCGGATCTGCTGGCGGCGCGAATTCGCGAGATCGCCCGTGAGGCAGGGGTGCCCATGCTGGAGGCCCCGCCACTTGCCCGCGCCCTGTATCGGCATGTCGATCTCGAGCAGGAGATCCCGGCATCGCTGTACAGCGCAGTGGCTCAGGTGCTCGCCTGGGTCTGGCAACTCGAACAATTTACCCGGGGACGTGGCGTGCCGCCGCGTGAACCGGGCATTGCCGTGCCTGCGGGCATGGATCCACTGGAGGCTGATCGATGAATCCGCGCCTGGCCCTGAACTGGCTGCCCTTCCCCCTGCCTTCGGCGCAGGTGTTGGCTGTGCCGGTGCTGATCATGATTCTGCTGGCGATGCTGGTGCTGCCGCTGCCACCCTTCCTGCTCGATGTGCTGTTCACCTTCAACATCGCGGTATCGCTGGTCGTGCTGATGGTGGCTTCGTACAACGTCAAGCCGCTGCAGTTCTCTGCGTTTCCGACCATCCTGCTGCTGACCACCATGCTGCGCCTGGGCCTGAGCGTGGCCTCGACCCGGGCCATCCTGATGCATGGCCATACCGGGACCGAAGCAGCCGGCAAGGTGATCGAGTCCTTTGCCAATTTCCTGATCGGCGGAAATTTCGCGGTTGGACTGATTGTTTTCATGATTCTCACCATCATCAATTTCATGGTGGTGACCAAGGGTGCTGGCCGGATCGCCGAAGTCTCAGCCCGGTTCGCGCTCGACGCCATGCCCGGCAAGCAGATGGCCATCGATGCAGATCTGAATGCCGGCCTGATCGACGAGAAAGAGGCCCGTCGTCGCCGGTTGGAAGTCAGCCAGGAAGCAGACTTCTTTGGCTCGATGGACGGTGCCTCCAAGTTCGTTCGGGGTGATGCGATCGCGGCCATGATCATCCTGGTGGTGAACATCCTGGGCGGTCTTGCTATCGGCCTGATGCAGCACAACATTCCGCTTGAGCGAGCCCTGTCCAACTACACCCTGCTTGCGGTGGGCGATGCTCTGGTGGCCCAGATTCCTTCTCTCATCATCTCGCTGGCTGCCGGTCTGATCGTCTCGCGGGTCGGTGAGGATGAGGACATTGGCGGCCAGGTCACCCGCCAGTTGTTCACGATGCCGCGAGCTCTGGGCCTGACTGCTGCCGTCATGGCGCTGCTCGGCATCATTCCCGGTATGCCTCATGTGGCTTTTCTGGGTCTGGCGGGCGCCTGCGGCTGGGCTGCGCACTGGCTTTCCCGCAAGCAGGCTGTAGCTGAGCAGAGTCCTCCCGCAGAGCAGGCTCCTGTCAGTACGCCGTCCAGCGAGGCCAGCTGGGATGATGTTGCACCGGTCGATGCCCTGAGCCTGGAGGTCGGCTATCGCCTGATCCCGCTGCTTGAGGGCAACGAGGCGAGCGACCTGCTCGCGAGGATCAAGGGCGTGCGCAAGAAGTTTGCCGCCGAGGTCGGCTTTCTGCCGCCGGCGGTGCACATCAAGGACAACCTCGAATTGCGCCCCAACGGCTATCGCATCCTTCTCAAAGGCGC
>JBEELY010000250.1:0-3807 GCA_041167925.1 Pseudomonadota bacterium
TGGCATAGACAGCAGACTCACCAGGCGGCGGATCTGGTCGGCGCTGGACAGCAGCAGTCGACTCGAGGCAGCGTCGAGACTGACCTTGCCTTCGCGCAGGGCATCCAGAAAGGTCTCGACATGATGGGTGAAGTGCACGATCTCATCGAGACCAAACAGGCCTGCCGAGCCCTTGATGGTGTGCGCACAGCGAAAGAGGGCGTCGAGCAACTCACGGTCATTGGGGCTGGATTCAAGCTCGAGCAGCAGATGCTCGACCTGGTCGAGCAGTTCGACCGACTCGCTGATGAAGGCAGGTAGCGCATCGCGCAGGAACTGCTCGTCATCGTCATGCGTGATGGCATTCATGGTCCAGGCTCCGGTCTTAGTGACAACAGCCGAGCAGGCTGATGGTGCCCATGCGATCCACGCCGTGACGCAGCGGGTCACTTGCTCCGAAAATCTGCAGTTGCAGGCCACGGGCTTCGAGGCTGCGGTGCAGGCTGAGCAGTAATTGCACGCCCGAGGCATCGATGGTTTCAACGGCGTCGCCCTGCAGGCCCATCGCGGTGCGCGGGCTGTCTGACGGCCAGGACGACAGCACCCCGATCAGTGCTTGTTGCGTCTGCGCAGCGCAGTAGATGCCGAGTTCGGCCGGAAGGACGAAGTCCACAAGGGGCGCGTTGGCGTTCATCACGGATGCGTCCTTCATGGCAGACACAGCTTGGAGACCGCATCGAGCAGCACCGGCGGATTGAATGGCTTGACGACCCAGGCCTTGGCACCGGCCTCGCGACCCGCCTGCTTCTTGGTATCGCCCGCCTCCGTGGTCAGCATGATCACCGGTGTGAACTTGTAGGACGGATGGGCCTTGACCTGCTTCAGGAAGCTGATGCCATCCATGCGCGGCATGTTCACGTCGCTCACGATCAGGTGGATCTTGCGACCGTCGAGCTTGGTCAGGGCGTCCTCGCCATCGCTGCCTTCGAGCACGTCATAGCCTGCCCGGGTCAGGGCGAGCGATACCACCTGACGCAGCGAGGACGAGTCATCAACAATGAGGATGGTCTTTTTCATGGCCTGAATTTCAGAAGAAGGTCACTTCCTGGGAGGATGTGGAGTGCGTTGCGGATGGCGCCGCGGCGGTATTGCTCATGGCGGGGCGCCGGGCCTCGGTCCTGGCCTGCGGGCTCGCATGATTGCGTTGCTGCTCTTCGGTGGAGTAGCCCGCGGTCAGGATCTGATGCCATTGCTGCGCATCGGGTGGCTGCCCGGTCTTTTGGGCCTGGTCGATTTGCTGGCCGATGCCATCAACGGCCTGTACCACCTGATCGATGATCTGGTTCACCCTGTCCTGAAACTGGAAGGCGACCATGAGCTGTTCAACCTCATTACGGATGGATTGCGAGATCGCCCGGCTGGTCTCGGACTGCTGCTGCAGAGAGTTCACCGCTTCATTGACCTGCTCCATGACCTGCCGAACACGTGACTCGTTGTCGTCCAGGGCCTGCTTGTCGGATTCGGCCTGCTGTGTGGCATCACGGATCGTGTGATCGACCTGAGAACCAAAGCTGCGGACCTGTTCTCCGATCTGCTTGCCCATGTTTCCGGATTCGGCCGACAATCGACGCACTTCGCCCGCGACGACCGCAAACCCCGCGCCAGCCGGGCCCGCCCGGGCTGCCTCGATGGCCGCATTGATCGAGAGCAGGTTGGTCTGACGTGCAATTTTTTCGACCACATCGGCCAGGCCCATCAGGCCGCGCGACGCACCGTCGAGCTCACGGATGGTGCCGAGCACCCGATCCTTGGACTGCAGGATGCCCTCCAGCGATCTGAGCAACTGGCGCAGTTCCTGGTCCGCCTGCCCCAGGACTTGGGTACGCGCATCCGTGCCGGTGTCATGCTCTTCATGGGGCGCCGTCGAGATCACCCGGTCGAGCTGCTGCAGGATGGAGACGAAGCCTCCAAGCAGCTGATCCGTGGCTTCCCGGGTCTGCGCCTGGGCGGTCTGAAGGTGGCGGGCCCACAATCCGAACGCGTCGAGCAACTGCGGCGCGAGCGTTTCGAATGCGACGGACTGCGTCGGGGTCTCCCGCTTGCGGGACCAGACCTTCAGTGCACTCCATTGAATTCGGCCCATATCCGGCACTTCCACAGAAATGTGTCTTGCGACGACACCCTGGCGTTTCCGGAGCTGAACCTGCCTTGACCAGCGGACGAGGACAAGCGGTGGCCGAGGGGGCACCGACCCCGCCCCACGGCACTCCGCGAGGGATGAGCGGCAGTTTTGATGGGCCTGCACTTGCAGGGGATGCCGCTGATCCGCTAGCGTGCAGCCAGAGGAGACATAGACATGCTGCAGTGGAAATCTGATCGCAGACGATGGATGCAGTCGGCCGGACTTGCCGTGAGCGGGCCTGCCCTGTGGGTGCTGTCGGGATGCAGCTTGTCTCCTCGCTCGCCCGATACATCATCAAGGCAGGGCACATCGGCTCAGCCAGAGCCATCGACAAGGCCGCAAGAATCGGCGCTGCCGCGAGCCTCCTCTGAGCCGCAATCAGGAGCAGCCCCAGTCCTGGCCCCATTTTCGGCAGGGCCTCAGGCGCTTGGCGAGGGCCGCTGGGAGCCCTGGGGCCGGCATCCGTCCAAGCCGCGCACCGACTACTCAATCATCAGGGAGTCTTCGCAGTCGGTGCTGCAGGCCCGCGCAATGTCGTCGGTCTCAGGGCTCAAGCACAAGGTCAATCGCCCCGCGGATGACTTTGCCTCGATCCGCTGGCGCTGGCGCATTGACCAGGTGCTCAAGAATGCCGATGTGGGCGACCGTCATTCCGATGACGCGCCTGCCCGTCTGGTCCTGGCCTTCGACGGCGATCGCGCGAAACTGTCGATGCGTGAACTGATGGTCGCTGAGCAGTTTCAGCTCTTTACCGGGCAGCCAATGCCCTATGCCACGCTGATGTATGTCTGGGATACCTCGCGTGCCGAAGGCGAGGTCGTTCAGAATGTGCATAGCGGGCGCATCCGCAAGCTGGTTGTGCAAAGCGGGGGCAGCCAGGCCGGGCGCTGGATGCGGTATGAGCGCGATTTCAAGGCGGATTTCGTGAAAGCCTTCGGCGAAGCACCAGGACGCCTAACCGGCGTGGGTGTCATGACCGATTCGGACAACACGCGACAAAAAGCCCGCTGCCTCTACGGAGATGTCGAGCTGGTGCCGCGCAAGGCGGTCTGAGTACCGTTCATCGGGCGAAACTGTCGAGATGCAGACTTGCATGGCATCGTGTCTACATTGTGTCTAGAACGGAGCCCGACATGCTTGCACGTCTGATTTATGCCAGCGAGGTGGCAGCCCCGCTCGGCCCTCAAGACATCACCCAGCTCTTGCGCCAGGCCCGTATGCGTAATGCAGTCCGAGGGATTACAGGTTTGCTGGTGTTTGACAGCAAACATTTTCTGCAGGTGATTGAAGGCGCGCCTGATGCCGTGAACCGGCTGTATGTCCGCATGGCGACCGACCCTCGGCATGCACGGCCCACGCTGCTGAGTTATGCGCAGGTGGTTGTGCGGCGATTTTCGCAATGGCAGATGGGCTTTGTCGCCGCCGATGCGCAACACCGCGAGCTCTACGGCCGATTGACCGCGTCGATGCGCTTTGATCCGATGGCGCTTCGTGGCGATCAGGCAGAGGAACTTCTGATCTCGCTCGCCGCCCAGTTGCCCCTTGAACAGAACGAGTCGGCCCCGGCCTGAACCCACGGGGCGCTGCCTTAGCGCAATGGTCCGCTGATGGTCTTGTGCAGAAAGGCTGCTGCGTCGCGTGCCGTG
>JBEELY010000299.1:0-2633 GCA_041167925.1 Pseudomonadota bacterium
CGCCAGTGATCGCCTTGACCTCGTCCTGGAAGGCCTCGCGGGATGACAGGCAGTACTGAGCGCCCATGGGCTTGAGCAGCTCGAGCCAGTCGGCCCGCGTGCCGGTGGCAATCACCCGCGCGCCAAGATGCGCACCGAGTTGCACCGCGGCCGCCCCCATGCCGCCAGTAGCGCCATGGACCAGCACGGTCTCGCCGGCCTTGAGCTGGCCGCGCACCATCAAGGCAGCATGGGCCGTGACGGCGCCGACGCGCCAGCCACAGGCACTGGCCCAGTCCCAGCCCGCAGGAACGGGTTCAAGCGCACTCGCAGGCATGGTGTTGAGCGCTGCGATCGCACCCTCCTTGTTGGAAAAGCACACCGCATCGCCTGCCTTCCAGCCCGTCACGCCTTCGCCCACCTCGGTAATCACACCGGCGCCCTCCATGCCCACCACATAAGGCAGCTCGGGCTTGTGCTGATAGCCCCCGCGCGTCATGAGCAGGTCGGGAAAGTTGAGCGCCATGGCGCGCATCTTCACCGCGACCTGCCCGGGCCCGGGTGGCACCGCGCTTCGCTCGACATAACGCAGACCCGACAGGTCATTGGACAGGGTGTCGCACTGCAGGGCTCGATAGGTGGTCATGGCGGCGTTGAAAGCGAGGAGAGTGGAGGGGCGGTCGGGCTCGGTGAAGACCCGCGGTAGAGGCGATGTGGGCTCGCTGCGAAGGCCGAAGCTCAGGTCAACCGAAAATGGCTGTGGTCTGATGGCTCACGCCCACGGCCTGGCCGGTCTCGGTCCACAGGCGCGCGGTCTGGCTGTTGTAGCCATCGCCCGCATAGCGGCTGTCGGTCTGGATCATCACCCACTGGGCCGGATCGAACTGCATCGGGTCCATCGGAAACTCGAGCAGCCAGGTGTGCGAGGCGCCCGGCGCCGCGCGATCGAGCATGGAAAGGACAGGCGAGGGCGGCAGGTCGGCCAATGCCACCAGACTCGCCTCGCGCAATTCCGGGCTGAGCCAGTCGGATGGCACGATGGAGGTCAGGCCGGGCACCGCCTCGCGCAGCCTGGCCCACATGCGGGTCGGCCGCGGCGGGCTCGCGCTGAACATGCGTGCGCCTCCTGCCCAGCGCTGCTGGTAGTGCTGCAAAAATTCAGGAATGCGGCCCGAGCTGAAAGGCACTTCCTTGAGCGTATCAAAGGGCCGCAGGTCCTCGGGCATGGGCATGGGCAGCACCGCAACCGAGGAGCGCGTCGCGCCATAGACCCCCACCAGCACTCCAGCGACCTCATCACCGGCATGCAGGTGGCACTGCACATGGGTGATGTTGCGCCCCTGGCGAATCACCCAGGCTTCGGCTCGGGTAGGGCCCGCGGGCACGGCTGCCACAAAGGTCATCTGCAATGCCCGCAGGGCGAGTTCCGGGCCGACTGCGGCGCGCATGGCCCGCGCTGCGATGGCCCCCTGGATACCACCAAACGCACCCCGACCCTGAGTCCAGTCATGCGTCATGGCAGGTTCGAAAACACAGCCCTTCAAACCGAGTTCGGGGGCCGGGCGAATGGGGCTGGCGAGCAGTTCTGAAAATGAAGGCATAGTGCGATCGAGCATGCCACAACCGAATCCTGGGCCGGTTTCAGGCCGTTTCGCATTGCGCCCCGAGGCTGCAAAGCGCAAGGGCCTGAGCAAGGGGCTGAAGGAATGAGCGATTGACTCGAGCGCAGGTGCAGACGCTTGACCCGAACGATTTCAGCGTTATGATGGATCACTATGAATCGGGGCCTAATGACACCCGATCCCGGCCTCTTGGGAGGGGTCCGGATCACAGGAGAAGACATTCACGCGAGCGGCGAGGCCGCCTCCAGCGTGCGTGAGTGGCTGCATGCGCGTGCGCTCTCTGCGCAATCTCGCGGCTGTGTGCGGCACGACCGCTATGCCGACGGCCATCACTTCACACTCCAGCCCAAACCGGCCGCTGCCTGGGTGCCCCATTGCGACACCCTGAGCCTGCCGCAGCGTCTGCGTATCGATCCCCTGAACAAGGATCTTGATCTCGAAATCGAGATCATGGTGTCCATGCTGATGGCCCCCGACGCTCTGGTGTTTCCGAGTTTCGAAGAGTTTGAGTCGGCCGTTCGCGTCCGTTGCAACACGGTCCGGGCAGCCCGCAAGGCGGCACTTGCCTTTGATACCGAAGCCGTCGAACGCCCTGCAGACTTCTGGGCCTACAGCGAAGCCTCAGGCTTCACGCTTCAGCCGGGGGTTGATCTTGTCGAGGCGCTGCGCAAGGCTACCCAGCCTGAAGATCCGCAGCATGCCTATGCGTTTTCTTGCTACCGGGCAACCGAATACGTGCTGCTGCTCGCCATTGCTGAAGAAGCGCAACGGGCGCATCCCGAACTGAGTGCAGCCTTGCATCGCCAGTGGGAGCAACGTGCGATTCAGTCCGGCGAGTTTCATGATGTCTTTTTGAGGGAATACGGCAGCATGGACCGGCCAGTTCCCTCGCGCTTTTACGTGCCAGGCGACCGGGTATGGTTTCGCAATCCTGATCCGCATTCAGCGGATGCGCCCGGCTACGAAGGCTCCTGGGTGATCTATCTCGGATCAGGCCAGTTCAACAACTTCTGGAAGGCCAACGCGCACTTC
>JBEELY010000051.1:0-10839 GCA_041167925.1 Pseudomonadota bacterium
GCTGCCGCGGTGCGGGTGAGCGTGTATTGCTGCGTGACCTCGTTCCAGAAGTCTCGGTTCTCTTCCACAAAGAACCACTCATTGGGCAAGGCATCCGCGAGCTTGACCGCCATGCGCAAAATGGCCAGCGCATCAGCACTGGTCACGGTGCCACTGCCGTTCGCATCGGCCGCCATGAACTGATAGGGCGAAGTCCGTAGCGGCAGTAAAGGCCCTGCACCATCCGGATCCGCATTGGGATTGATCCCCACCGCCATGCGCAGCGCTGCCAGCGCATCGGCCGAGGTCACGGCATTGCCAGTGTCACTGGTAGCGCGGCTCACCTTGATCGCGGTGGTGGCCGGCCCATCGTCAGGAAGGCTGAAGAGGCCGTCGCTATCTGTGACCTGACCCATGATGCTCAGGTTCAGATCGGTTGCCGACTGATCGCCCACATTCAGGCCGCTGAACAGCGCACTCATAGCTGTGGTGCCGGCAGCGTATTGAAGCGTGAGGGTGCCTAGCTGGGTGGCGGTTGCGAAACCAGTCAGGTTGCCGTCAAAGCCGCTGACCGAAATTGCAGCAGGGTCTGCAGTGTTGGGCAGCACCGTCCAGCCTGCACCCAATGCGCTGGTAAAGCTCGCGCTGGTGACCCCGGTACTGCTGACACTGAAGTCGAAGTTGGCGCTGGTGGCAACGGGCGTGCTCCAGACCTGAACCGTGAGCGTACTGGTGGCTGCATCAAAGGCAGCCGCCCGCAGATCAAACAGGCTGCTGTCAGCAGCACCGGCATGGGCACTCATGCTGCCCACCTGCACCCCAGACAGAAGCATGTGGCTCTTCCAGTGGTAGACCGCGTGATCTACCTCCGGCGGCGGCGGCGGTGGCGCCAGTGGTGCTACGGGCGAGGTGGGGTTACTTGCCAATTGCTCGGCGGCTCCGAACAAATCGGTATACCTGGCGATGACGGTCAAGGCTTTTCCCACATCGTTGGCGACGGGCGTGTAGGAGCTGCCTGTTGCACCAAGAATCTCAACACCATCGGCCCGCCATTGATAGGAAATGACACCCGGGCCAAAGTCCGGTAATCCGTCGGCGTCTGTGATCGTGTTTGATGCGGTCAGGATCTGGCCTTGAGCCGCTGTACCTGTGATGGAAACCGCCCCGCTAGGCAGATCATTGATGTTGATCACAGCGAGGGTTTCGCGGCTCGAAATGGATCTCGCAACACCCTGAGCGTCGTTATAGCTGGCGGTAACGCTGATCGTTCTCCCCACCAAGGACTGGTCAATTGAAAGCGTCGACGCTGTCGCCTCGGGAATCGGAGTGTTGTCCGCCTTCCATTGAAAAGTTCTGGAACTCCCGTTTTCGCCAATGGCAAACGAGATTTCTGCAGAAAGCGTTGCACCCTGACGGGCATCGCCAAGCAATGCCAGGGTGGTCGGATTAGGAGCGTCAGTGATGTTGACGATGGTGGAGGCGGTGGTGGACAGAGGTCCGCCTGTGCCTTGGGTGTTGTTGGAGTTGCCGTCGGAGAAGGACCACTGCAGGGTGATGGCTGCTGGTGGGTTGAGGCTTGAGTTGCTGTAGGCGATGTTGCGTAGTGCGGTGCTGACCAGGCTTGGTGTGGCGTTGTTGTTGAAGGTCAGGGAGAGGGTTCCGGCGCTGTTGGTGGTGACGGTGCCGATGGTGGTGGAGCCGACGATGAGGCTGGAGCCTTCGGTGAGGGCGGCCAGTGTGCCGGAGGCATGGAATTGATCCTGGGCGGAGGCTCCGCCGTGGCGGCTCAGGGTCAGGCTTGCGCCGTTGAAGTGGCCGATGGCAAAGAGTTCGGTATCGAAGACGGCGGCGTTGGGGCTCAGGACCGTGGGGGTGTTGCCTTCGGTGTACGCGGCACTCGAAGCGATCGAGTTGGTACGAACGTTGTCGTAGGTGATGTCGGAGGAGCCGTCCGGGTTCAGTCTGGAGATGAACTGAGCGGAAGAGATGGCGCTTGGGTTGTTGTTGTAGGTGCGTCCTACGAGCAGGATGCGCCCGTCGGGTAGGAGGCCCAGGCCGTTCGTGGACTGGTCGCCGTATGGGTCTGAGGGGCTAGTGAGTAGCCCGTTGTTGGCGAAGCTGGCGTCAAGAATGCCGTTGGTGTTCAGGCGTAGTGCGAAAAGCGCCCCGTATGCTCCGGGGTACCAATTGCCTGCTACGAGGATCTTGCCGTCGGTTTGTAGCGTGAGGTCGTTGGGGTAGACCCCCATTCCCATGGAGGTCGAGCCCAAGGTGACCAGGGCTTGGCCGTTGGTTGCAAAGCTGGTGTCGCTGGATCCGTCCGAGTTCAGTCGGACGACGCTAAGGAGGTTCTGTGCCCGCTGCTGCCTGAAGAGGCGGCTACGATCTTGCCGTCGGACTGAATGGCGATGCGAATGCTGCTGCCGCTAGAGCTTGCAGGCAGCAAGACCGTGCCAGCGTTACCGAAGCTGGTATCAATGACGCCGTCGGCTGAGAGCCGAACGATGCTGTCGGTTCGGGTGTAGTTGCTGTAGTTGTAGCTGTAGCCTGCGATCAGGATCTTGCCGTCGGCTTGGACACGTAGGCTTGAGACGTAGTCGTTGCCGTTGCTGTCGGCGATGGTGCTCTGACCGGAGGTGCCAAAGCTGTTGTCGATTGAGCCGTCGGCGTTAAGGCGTTTGATGTTGAAATCAGTTGAGGCGCCGCCGCTGGAGCCTGCGATCAGGATCTTGCCGTTACTGAGCTGCACTAGGTCCGAAGCAGATCCGTAAGAGTATGGACTGTATCCAAGCTGAGCCAGCCCGGAGCTGCCGAACGCGTTATCGATGGTGCCATCGGCATTGATGCGCAGAATGGCTGAACCCATTGAGGCTGGGGATGAACCCAGCAGCAGGACCTGGCCGTTGGCCTGCAGGACCATCTTGGAGGGAGAAAAGCTCCCTGAGTTGGGGCTGATGGACAGCAGGCCGTTGTTGGCGAAGCTGGTGTCTGTGGAGCCATCGGGATTGAAGCGCCGGATGGCTAACTCATAGTTGGAGTTGAGTGAACGGCTTGCGCTGAGCATCACCTTGCCATCGGGCAGTACCAGGCTCGGGCCGGAGTACCAGTTCTGCTCCAAAGCCACCGTAACCTTGCCATCACCAACTACAAAGACCGGGGCTGAATTGATCGTGCTGTTGTCCATGTTCTTCTCTTACAAGCCCCACTGGCCAGTGGGCACCCCCATCCGCGTGGCGAGGTAGGCGAAATCGTTGGGGTCGAGGGTGTCCAGATCGATGCCCGCCCGCGGGCGCGCGCTCAGGGCCGACGCTGTTGGCCGTATCAGTTCATGAGGAGTGTTAACTGGGAATAAGCTATTTTCCGGATTGGCTTAAGCCCGCGCTTCGTCCTTAGGGATTAAACGAATCCAGATCGCGATCGTTTTACAAATGACCTAGCCCTGTGAGTACCGCCATGATTTGGGTTGGGTTGGCGTACTGAAGCGACTCCGCTAAAAACCTTGCCAAATGAACGAACTGACCCGGGAAGTTCTGGTGGATGATCAGGATGTTCATACCCCGATGCTAAACTCGACCGATGATTTCCAAGCCGCGTGGCGAGCTCTCTGCTGCCCTTCAAAAACTCGCCCCGGTGGGCCTGCGCGTGGGCCTGTATTCGGTGCTGTTGGGGGTGCTGGTCTTTGTGCCCACCCTGTACATGCTCGAGGTCTATGACCGCGTCGTAGCCAGCCGCAACACCACCACGCTGCTCATGCTCACCATCATGGTGGTGTTGGCCTATGCGGTCATGGAGATCCTGCAGTGGGTGCGCAGCGAACTCTTGCGTGGCGCGGCCCTGCAGTTTGATGAGCAGTTGCAGCCCCGTGTGCTGCAGGCGGTGCATGAACTCAATCTGCGCGGACCCGGCGGCATTCAGCCGCTCAATGACCTGCGCACCGTGCGCGAGTTCATGGCCTCGCAGGCGGTCACTGCGGGCTTCGATGCCCCGGTGTCCACGCTGTTTTTGGTGGCCATCTTTCTGATCAGCCCCTGGATGGGCCTGTGTGCCCTGCTCGCTGCGCTCCTCATGGTGGGCATCGGCATCATCAGCGATCGACAGACCCGCGAGCCTTTGCGCCAGGCCGGACGTGCAGGCATTGCCGCGCAGCAGTATCTCGACGGCGCCCTGCGCAATGCGCTTGCCGTGCGCTCCATGGGCATGATCCAGGCCCTGCAGGCGCGCTGGGCGCGGGTTCAGCAAGATGCGCAGGCCCAGCAGCAGCGGGCCGTCGAATCTTCCGCGATCAGCCAGGCGCTGGCCCGTTTCATTCAGACCAGCCTGTCCTCGGCCATGCTGGGCCTGGGCGCCTGGCTCTTTTTGCAGCAGTCCATCAATGGCGGCGACGTCATGTTGATCATCGGCTCGGTGCTGGCCGGGCGCATGATCGCGCCGGTGGTGCAGGGCATTACCCAGTGGCGCAGCGTGATCGGCGCACGTGAGGCCTGGAATCGGCTGGATGAAGCCCTGACCCGCGCCCCCGCGCCGCAGCCCGGCATGCCTCTGCCTGCGCCCCGAGCCCAGCTGTCGGTTGAGCAGGCGATGGTGACCTTGCAAGGGCTGCCCGCGCCGGTGCTCAGGGGCATTCAGTTTGCGCTGCAAGCCGGCGAGGTGCTGGCTGTGATCGGCCCTTCGGCCAGCGGCAAGACCACCCTGGCTCGCCTGCTCACCGGGGTGCTGCCCTCTGCGGGCGGCAAGGTGCGCCTCGACGGCGCCGACATCTTCATCTGGGACAAATCCCAGCTCGGCCCTTATCTGGGCTACGTGCCGCAGTCGGTCGATGTTCTGGAGGGCACGGTGGCCGAGAACATCGCCCGCTTCGGAAGCACCGACGACCCGCAGGTGCAGGCCCGCATCGACGCTGCCGTGCAGGCCGTGGGCCTGCAAGAGCTCATCAACAGCCTGCCCGAGGGTCTGCAGACCTCGGTGGGCCGCGACGGACAGCGCCTGTCGGGCGGCCAGCGCCAGCGCCTGGCCCTGGCCCGTGCCCTCTATGGCGACCCCGTGCTGCTGGTGCTCGACGAGCCCAACTCCAGTCTCGATCAGGCGGGTGATCTGGCCCTGGCCCAGGCGATTGAATCGCGCCGCAAGGCCGGAGCGATCACCGTGGTCATGACCCACCGCACGCGCGTTCTCGCCCAGGCCGACAAGGTGTTGGTGCTGCGCGATGGCGCCCAACTGGCCTTTGGCCCGCGCGACGAAGTACTGGCCAACCTGCAAAAGGCCGCGCAAAAGGCCCAGCAGGCGCAGCAGGCCCGCATGGCGGGGCCTCAAGCCGCAGGCCCTGTTCCGGCCTCGGGTGCAGGCCCGAGCGCCCCTCTGGGCGCGGGCCCCGCCGGAGCCGCCTCATGAAGCGCGCCTTGCTGCTTGCGATTGTCTTCAGCGGTGTGGCCAATGCCCTCATGCTGGTGCCCACCCTCTACATGCTGCAGGTCTACGACCGGGTGCTGCTCAGCCGCAATCTGGGCACGCTGGCTGCGGTCTCGCTCATCACCCTGTATCTCTTTGCCATCATGGCCTTCGCCGAATGGGCCCGCTCGCGGGTGCTGGCGCGGGCCTCGGCGGCACTGGAGCAGTCGCTCTCGCCGCGCGTGTTTGCAGCCACCTTTGCGGCGCAGCTCAAGGCGGTCTCGGCCCTGCCCAATCGCGCCATGTCCGACCTCAATGAACTGCGTCAGTTTCTGTCGAGCGGCGGCGCTACGGCCGTGCTCGATCTGCCCTGGTCGCCCATTTACCTCGTCGTCCTGTTCCTGCTGCATCCCTGGCTGGGCATTGCGTCCTTGTGCTTTGCGCTGGTGCAGCTCTCGGTGGCCCTGCTCAGCCACCGCAATGTCCTCAAGCCCTCGGCAGCGGCTTCGCTCGCTCAGGCCCAGGAGGCGCAGTTTGTCCAGAACCACCTGCGCTCGGCCGAAGCCGTGCATGCCATGGGCATGGCGCCTGCACTCTTTAGGCGGGCGCGCAAATGGCATGAGCAGTTCAATGCCGCCTATGGCCGCACGCTCGAACTCAGCCAGCGGCAGGCGGCCTTCAGCCGGTTTGTGCGCTATGTGCAGCAGTCTTTGATCCTGGCGGTGGGCACCCTGCTGGTGATCGATTCCCAGATCTCGCCGGCCAGCATGATCGCGGCCAACATCCTGATGAATCGGGCGCTCTCGCCAATCGACACCATCATTGCCACCTGGCGCAGCTTTGTGTCGGCCCGCCAGGCCCGCAGCCGTCTGCAGGCCTTTTTGCAAGAGAACGAACCTGAGGGCACCCGGCAGAGCGCGGCCCAGCCTCAGATCCAGCTTCAGGCACAGCCTAACGAGGGCCCCGCCGTACAAGTGCGCGGCCTCGTGGCCACCGTGGCCGGTCGTGACAAGCCCATCCTCAATGGCCTGAACTTTGAAGTGCCCCGCGGCAGCATCACCCTGGTCATGGGCCCCTCGGGCTCGGGCAAATCCACCCTCACGCGCGCACTCACCGCGGCCTGGCCCGAGGTGAAGGGCGAGGTGCGCCTGCATGGCCATCTGATCGAAACCCTCTCTGATACCGACCGTGCCGCTCTGATCGGCAGCATGCCCCAGGACAACGAGCTGTTTGACGGCAGCATTGCCGAAAACATCCGCCGCTTCGAGCTGCCCGATGAGGCTGCCGGTCGATCTGAACAGCAGATTGCCGAGGCCGTGATTGCCGCCGCTCGCGCAGCGGGCTTGCACGAGGCCATCCTGCGTCTGCCCGCGGGCTATGACACCCCTGTGGGTGCGGCCGGCGGCGCCCTGTCGGGCGGACAGCGCCAGCGCATTGCCCTGGCCCGCGCGCTCTACAACAACGCGCCGCTGCTGGTGCTTGACGAGCCCAACGCCAATCTCGACGACATGGGCGAAGCGGCCCTGATCCGTGCGCTGCGTGAGCGTCGTGACCAGGGCGCAACCATTTTTGTCGTCTCCCACAATCCGCAGATGGTGGCGATTGCCGATGGCGTGCTGGTGCTTGCCGATGGTCATTTGATCTCGCATGACAAGCGCCCCGCGCCCGCGGCCTCTCTGCCTTCGGTTCAGCCCTGACTTCCTCACCAGCCATGACACAGCCTTCCGATTCCCCGGCTCCTGAGGCCACTGCCCGGTCGGCCCTGCGGCGGGCGGGCCGCTCCGGCCTCATTGCAATGTTGATCGGCCTGGGAGGCTTCCTGGTCTGGGCCTGGCTTGCTCCGCTCGACGAAGGCGCCTATAGCCGTGCCACTGTGGCCATCGATACCAAGCGCAAGCCGGTGCAGCACGCCTCCGGCGGCATCATCGACAAGGTGCTGGTCGGCGAGGGCAGCGTGGTCAAGGAGGGTCAGACCCTCATGCTGCTCGATGCGGCCGTGGCCCGGGCCAATCACGAGACGGTGCGTCAGCGTTATCTGGGCCTGCGTGCCATGCAGGGCCGGCTGCTGGCCGAACAGGCCGGCGCCACCCGCATCGACTGGCATGCTGATCTGCTCGCCGCCCGCACCGATCCGGCCATCGATGCCCAGATGCGTGCCCAGCAGCAACTCTTCGATTCCCGCAAAGCCGCTCTGCAGGCTGATCTTCAGGTGATCGAAGAAGGCATTCGGGGCCAGCAGGCCAGCATCCAGACAGCCGAGACCGTGCAGCTCAGCCGCTCCAAACAACTGGCCCTCATTGAAGAAGAGCTGGGCCAGACCCGCGGTCTGGTCAAGGAAGGCTATGCGCCCCGCAACCGCCAGTTGGAGCTTGAGCGCAATGTGGCCGAGCTGCAGGCCGTGCTGGCCGAATCGCGCGGTCTCGTGCAGCGGGCACGCCATTCGATTGACGAGTTGCGCCAGCGTGCGGTGTCGCGGGTTCAGGAAGACCGCAAGGAAGTGCGTTCGATCCTGAGCGATGTGCAGCGGGATGTGCAGGCTGAGGCCGAAAAGCTCATCGCCATGAAGGCCGACCTCGATCGCATTGAAGTGCGCGCGCCCACGGGCGGGCAGGTGGTGGGCTTGCAGGTGCAGTCTCCCGGCGCAGTGGTGCAGGCCGGCCAGAAGCTCATGGACATCGTGCCCGAGGGTGAACCGCTCATGCTCGAGGCCTTCATCGAACCGCACCTGATCGACAAGGTGCGCGTGGGGCTGATGACCGATGTGCGCTTTTCGGCCTTCCGACAGACCCCCAGCCTGGTGGCCGAGGGCGAGGTGATCTCCATCTCTCAGGACATCATCACCGACCCGCAAACACAGCTCAGCCACTACCTGGCCCGCATCCGCCTCACGCAGCAGGGCATGAAGGCCCTGGGGGATCGTCGCATGCAACCTGGCATGCCGGCCGATGTGGTCATCAAGACCGGCGAACGTTCGGTGTTGACCTACCTGACCGCACCGCTCGCCCGCCGTCTGGTGGGCACCATGAGCGAGGACTGATCATGGCTGTGCGGCGAAACGCGCGATGGGTGAGGCTGGGCGCCACGCTGGCGGGCGCAATGGCTTGCGCGGCTGCCGTGCAGGCGCAGTCTTCGGCTCAGGTGCAGGGTCAGGCACAGGCACAGGTGGAAGGGCGGGGTCAGACTTCGGCATCGCCACTGGGTCTGGTGCAAGCCTGGACCGCGGCCTTTGAGCATGACAGCGCGATGCGTGCGGCGCGTGCAGCCTCCGGGGCGCAACGCGAGCGCCTGCCGCAGGCGCAGGCCAGGCTGCGCCCTAGCGTGACCTTTAGCGCCAGTGCCAATCGCAACGACATTCAGCGCACGCAGTCGGCCGCCGACGGATCGTCATCGCGGGTCGATGAAAACTACAGCAGCCAGAACTACAACCTCACCCTGCGTCAGGCGCTGTATCGGCCCGCGCTGCTGATCGATCGGGCACAGGCCGATCAGGTGATCCTCGAGTCGGAGGCCTCGCTCGAGGCCGAAAGCCGGAATCTGGCGGTGCGCCTGACCACGGCGTATCTGGAGGCGCTCCTGGCACAAGACCAGCAGGCCTTTGTGCAGATCCAGGAAAAAACCCTGCGTGTTCAGCTCGATGCCGCTCGGGCCGCGCTGCAGGCGGGCTCCGGGGTAAGAACCGACATCGACGAGGTTCAGGCCCGGCTCGACCTCAATCAGGCGCAGGCACTCGAAGCCGCGCAACAGATCGACAGCTCGCGCCGGCAACTGGCGGTCATGGTGCAGCGCCCCTTCACAACCCTGCAGGGGCTGGGCGATGAGAAGCTCAGGCTGTCTCCACTGGCGTCACTCGACGTCGAGCACTGGGTGCATCAGGCGATGCAGCACAGCCCCGAACTGAGGGGCCTTGAAGCCCGCCGTGATGCGGTGCGTCTTGAGATCGACAAGGCCTCGGCATCTCGCAAACCCACGGTGGATCTCGTGGGTCAGGTGGTCCGAAGCAGCAGTGAAAACGTGCTGACCCCGGCCTCGCGGTACCAGAACCAGATCCTGGGGTTGCAGCTCAATCTGCCGATCTACACCGGTGGCCTCATCGACTCGGCGGTGCGACAGGCCAGCGCCGAACTGCAGCGCGCCGAAGAAACCCTCGAGGGTGCCCGCCGCGATCTGTCGGTGCGCGTGCATCGTGAGTTTCGTGCATCGACCGAAGGCGAGCGCCGGATTTCCGCGCTCGAGCAGGCCCTGCGCTCGGCCACGCAACTGGTGGAGTCCAACCGGCGCTCCATGCAGGCGGGCTCCCGCACACTCATCGATGTGCTCAATGCGGAGCAGCAACTCGCCCAGGTGCGCCGCGATCTCAGCCAGACCCGCTATGTGACCGCCCTGTCGCGGCTGCGCCTCGAGATGCTGGTGGGCGAGTCGCCGCTGGAGTCAGTCGGCCGGATCGGAGCAGCGCTCGGCGGTCGTTGATCAGCGGGCGCTGTCGGCCGGGACTACCGACCACGCGCCCAGTGATCCTTGCCGCGTGAGTTCATCGAGCGTAAAGCGGCGCTGAAGGCGGGCGCCGCCGTCGCGGGTCAGCGGATTCCACACAATGTTGGCCATACCCGGCGTGGCCCGTGCCAGCAGTACATCAAAGGGCACTCGCAGATAGATGCCCTTGTCAAAGCTGCCCTCTCCAAACTGCGCAGACGACACATTGGTCTTGGTCGCCCAGGCGCCAATCGAGACCCCATTGGCAAACTGACGACGCACATCGAGCGTGGCGCCCACATCGCCCGCGAGATACTGGCCCACCATCAGCTTGGCCTGTAGGTCATGCCAGCCCGTGTCCCAGTACACGCTGACATGCCCGGTGGTCACGCGGTAATCCCTGAACCCGAAGTCCTGCTCGAAATCACGCTGCCAGACCTGGTTGACATCCAGGCCCAGTGCCACCCGGCCATTCCAGGGCCGCCAGAGCCACTCGGCGCCCACGCCGCCAAACATCGGCTCAAGCAGACCGCCATACACGCTCAGATGATGGCCTTGGCCCAGGGCCCAGACCTGCTGGGCCTGCAGCATCGGGATCGTGAAACGCGAGGCCGTGGCGTACTCACGCGCATAGGTCCGCACCCGCGGCAACTCGCTCGGTGCGGTGTACTTGAAGCGGTCGTAGTTGTCGATCACGCGAAGGTCGGCACTGCCCGCAATCCAGGTGCCCGGCGCAAGTCGCCATTGCGCATCGACCTGCGCGCCCAGCTTGAAGAGCAAAAAGCCATCGGGCCCGCCCAGAATCTGCTGGTAGCTCGGACCCACCCCGACACTGAACGCTGGGGTTTGAAGGTCGATACTCGAAGGCAGATCGGCGCCTGAGGGCCCTGGAAGGCCGGTGCTCGAGGCGGAGGTGTCCTTGCCGCCTGCCGCGGCGGTCTGCGTATGCGGATCCGGGCCATGCCCTGGCCCGAGCCGTACGGACTGGTCTTGAAGCGAGGGCGG
>JBEELY010000217.1:0-4730 GCA_041167925.1 Pseudomonadota bacterium
AGGCGCAGGCGCTTGCTCTGAAGGCGATGCATCCTGGTCTGCCGCTCTGGCCTGTCGAGGTTGGATTAGCTCCCGATCAGCCCAGCGCGCCGCATCCGCAAGGCAAGGATCCGCTTCAGCAGCACAGGGCCGCGCCTTTGATCAAACTGCCCGCCGCCTGGCTGATCGACCAGTGCGGCTGGAAGGGCCGGCGCCAGGGACAGGCCGGTGTGCATGCCCAGCACGCGCTGGTGTTGGTGAACCATGGAGGCGCCACTGGCGAGGACGTACTCGGCCTCGCCCGCAGCATTCAGGACAGCGTTCAGGCGCGCTTTGGCGTGCTGCTTGAGGCCGAGCCGAGGCTGGTGGGTGCTTCGCGCCGGAACATCCAGGTGCCCGCGTCTGACGCCTCTGCATCAAAGGCATAGCCCTCGAGATCAAAGGCCTTGAGACCTTCAGGCTCGGTCAGGCGTTGCTCGATGGCATAACGGGCCATCATGCCCCGCGCCCGTTTGGCCGAGAAGCTCACCACCTGCCAGCCGCGGGCCCTGCGCTCCTGGAATACCGGGGTAATCACCGGATAGCCCAAGGCCTTCAGATCGACCGCGCCAAAATACTCTTGCGAGGCGAGATTCAGAAGCACCGACGCACCTGCCTGCTTCATGGCCTTGCTGAGTGCACGGGCCGGGCGATCGCCCCAATAGGCATAGAGGTCCTTGCCACGATCGGTCTGAAGCCGCGTGCCCATCTCGAGCCGGTAGGGCTGCATGGCATCGAGCGGACGCAGCACGCCGTAGAGACCCGATAGGATGCGCAGGTGCGCGTCGGCAAAGGCCAGCGCATCGGCATCGAGTTCCCGGGCTCGCAGGCCGTCATACACGTCGCCATCAAAGGCGAGCACGGCGGCACGGGTGTGCTCGCTGCGCGGCGCAGCCTTGAAGGTCTTGTAGCGCTGCACATTGAGGGTCGCCAGCGCGTCGCTCAGGTCCATTAGCTGCGCCACGCCGGCCACATCAAACTCGCGCATACGACGCACCAGAGTCTGGGCGTCTGAGGCAAATTCGGGCTTGTGCGTGGGCAGATCGAGCACAGGCGACTCGAAGTCGAGGGTTTTGGCAGGGGAGAGCACGATCAGCATGGCGGCAATGGTATATCTGGCCCATGCGCGTCGTGCTCGATACCCATGTGTGGCTGGACTGGCTTGTCTTTGATGGCCCGCAGCATGCACCCCTGCGGGCCTGGCTGACCGACACCCCTACTGTGCTTGCCACCGAGCGCATGCTCGAGGAGTTCGCCAGGGTCGTCCGGCGGCCCCACTTCAGGCTGAGCGAGGAGCAGGCCCTGGCCCATATCCAGACCCAGCGCGGGCGTGTGAGCCTGGTGGCGGCCGCGCCCGATTGCCGTCTGCCCTGCAGCGATCCGGACGACCAGTGTTTTATTGATCTGGCTGTGGCGCATGCAGTGGACGCCCTGCTCTCGCGCGACAAGGCCCTGCTGCGCCTGGCCCGCCATGCGCGGCGTCGCTTCGGCCTTCAGGTGCTGACCCCCGAAGCCTTCATGAAGGGGCTGGATCGCCCGTGAACAAGAGCCCGGATCGTCGATAATCCGGAATCGCTGAATCACGCCGGAAGCGCACGCCCCATGCCCGCCATCGAATCCAAGCTGCCCCGCGTGGGCACCACCATTTTCACCGTCATGTCTGCGCTTGCCGCCGAACGCGGCGCGGTCAATCTCGGCCAGGGCTTTCCTGACTTTGAGTGTGACCCGGCCCTGGTCGATGCCGTGGCAGGTGCCATGCGCGCAGGCCACAACCAATATCCGCCCATGACCGGGCTGCCCGCCCTGCGTCAGGCCATTGCCAGCAAGATTGCAGCCCTGTACGGCCGCAGCTACAACGCCGATACCGAGATCACGGTCACCGCGGGCGCCACACAGGCCATCCTGACCGCCATCCTGGCGGTGGTGCGCGAGGGTGACGAGGTCATCGTGCTCGAGCCCGCCTACGACAGTTACATCCCGAACATCCTGCTCGCCGGCGGCAAGCCGGTCACGGTGCCCCTGAGCGCGAGCTTTCGCATCGACTGGCCGGCGGTGCAGGCCGCGATCAGCCCACGGACCCGGGCCATTCTGATCAACTCACCGCACAATCCGAGCGGCACCACCCTCACCCGAGCCGACCTGAATCAGCTGGCCGCACTGGCCCGCGAACATGATCTTTTCGTCATCTCCGACGAGGTCTATGAGCACATGGTGTTCGACGGCCAGGCCCATGAATCGGTCTGCCGCGTGCCTGAGCTGGCCGAGCGCAGCTTTGTGGTGTCGTCGTTTGGCAAGACCTACCATGTCACCGGCTGGAAGGTGGCCTACTGCGCGGCGCCCGCCGCCATGACGGCTGAGTTCCGCAAGGTGCATCAGTTCAATGTCTTTACCGTGAACACGCCAGTGCAGCACGGCCTGGCGGCCTTCATGCAGGATCCGGCGCCCTACCTGGATCTGCCGGCCTTCTATCAGCACAAGCGCGATCTCTTCCGAACCGGGCTCGCCTCCACGCGATTCCGCCTGCTGCCCTGCGAAGGCACCTACTTCCAGGTGGTCGATTACAGCGCGATGTCCGATTTGCCCGAGGCTGAGTTCGCCCAGTGGCTGACCACCGAAATCGGGGTCGCTGCGATTCCGCTCTCGGCCTTTTATGACCAGCCCAGAGAGCAGGGCCTGGTGCGCTTTTGCTTTGCCAAGCGCGATGAGACGCTGAAGCTTGCGCTGGAGCGGCTGGCCCGACTGTGATGCGGTCCCGCGGCACTCACGCCTGGCGCCCAGTGCCATGACCACCCTTGTGATCCGGCGGATTGTGATGAGCGCGGGCCTGCTGACCGCCCTCGCCGCCTTGGGCGCCTGTCAGGGTGCCTTGCCGCCCGCGTCGCTCGTCGCGCCCGAGCTGCGCGTGAGTCGAATGCAGCTTGATGGTCTGCAAGGAGGCCAGGCGCGGATCGGCCTGACCCTCGAAGCCCGCAACCCCAATGAGGTCGATCTGCCGCTATCGCAGGTGCAGTTCGAGATCCGCATGTTTGGATTGACAGTCGGCAGCGGCAGGGTTGATGAGCCCCGTTTCGTGCTGCCCGCGCGCCAGACGCGGGTCCTGCCAGTCACCCTTGCGCTCACCAACGCTGCGCTTGCAAGGGCCCTGCGGCGCGGACTGAGTGAGCGGATTGCGGGCAATACCGAATCCACCAGCGACTGGGAACTGCAAGGCAGCCTGCGTTGGGGCAGCATCCCGGTCGAGCTGCCGTTTCGCAAGCAAGGGCGGCTTGAAGTCCTGGGCAGATCCTCTTCGAGGACTGCGCCTTGAGCGCCTCAGGCAAAGCGACCAGCGCAACCGGCAATGCGGCAGGCGCCTCAGGCATTCGGCCCACAACGATGCGCGTCGATCTCTTTTGTCGGGTGATCGACAACCTGGGCGATGCCGCGGTCTGCTGGCGGCTGGCACGTCAACTGGCTCAGGAGCACGGATGCAGCGTGCGCCTCTGGATCGACCAGCCAGAGGTGCTGGCCCGCCTCGTGCCGGGGGTGCGCGCATCGCGCGCGGTACAGGGGGTGCGCATTGAGGCCTGGCAGGCGCAAGCGCCTGTGCTGGCGCGCCCTCGCAGCAGCGATGTCGCCGAGGTCGTCATTGCAGCCTTCGGATGCGACCTGCCGCCGGCCTATCGAAGCGCCATGCGGGCAACCCGCAGCGTGTGGATCAACCTGGAGTACTTCAGTGCTGAGCCCTGGACCCTGGGCAGCCACGGCCTGCCCTCGCCCAAATCCGACGGGCTCACCGAGCACTTCTTCTTTCCCGGACCGGGCCCCGCCACCGGCGGACTCTTGCGCGAGCGTCGCTTGCAAAGTGAACGGGAGGCCTTTCAGAACGACCCCTGGGCGCGCAGCGAATTCCTCGCGCGCTTTGGCATCAGCCCCGCGCCGGGCCAGCGCATCGTCTCGGTCTTTACCTATCCCGATGCCGCCTGGCCTGCCCTGATTCAGGCGCTCCAAACGCAGCCCGCAAACTGGCTGGTGCTGGTGCCTGAGGGTGTGCTGGAGGCCCTCGGTCCAGCGGCTAGCGCACTGGGCGTGACGGTTTGCCGAATTCCCTTCCTGTCGCAAGACGATTACGACCGCCTGCTCTGGAGTTGCGATCTGAATCTGGTGCGCGGCGAAGACTCGCTGATCCGCGCCCTCTGGGCGGGCCGGCCCATGCTCTGGCAGGCCTATCCGCAGGCGCAGGGCGCCCATCTGCCCAAGGTGCAGGCCTGGCTTGATCATTTGCTCGCGCACGGAGGCTCGCAGGCCATCGCCCGCGCCTGGCTCGCCTGGAATGATCGCAGCGGAGCGCCCTCTGAAGCAGACGTGGGCGAGGCGCTTGGCGCGGCGCTGGCCTGCTGGCGCGACTGGCAAGGCCTGAGTGCTGCCATGATGCAGCGCGAGGCAGCGCTACCTTCCCTTGCGCCGCGCCTGCTCGAATTTGTCACATCCCGGCTATAATGTTCGGTTTTCCGTCTCCGGCACCTACTTCATTATGAAAATCGCCCAGGAACTTCGCACCGGCAACGTTGTCATGGTTGGCGGTGAACCGCTGGTCGTGCAAAAGGCCGAATACAACAAGTCGGGCCGCAACGCCGCTGTGGTCAAGATGAAGCTCAAGAACCTGCTCAATGGCTCGAACACCGAATCGGTGTACAAGGCCGACGAGAAGTTCGACGTGCTGGTGCTCGATC